>NZ_CAJMYY010000047.1:0-50764 GCF_905220185.1 Paraburkholderia sp. J11-2
GGTTCGATACTTGGGTATCGAAGTCGACGACGCGCTGGAGATGGCGGAGCAAACCGACGTGTGAAGCTGGAGCGCCGGACAGCGCGCGGACGCTGTCCGGCCACTACCGGTCATTCGACGCCGGTGGCTAGATTGTCGACAATGCGGCTCGGACGGACATCGTGACGGCCACGGCAATCCGAAAACAGCCGCCAGTCGATTTCTCAAGTTTCACGGCAAGTTGCCGTAGAGCCGGTGTGAGGGCTCTATGTTCGGACACGGACGGGGTGTCCAACGTATCTGGTTGAGCGTTATAACCCTTATCGATTACTAGAACTCGCCATGAAAATCATAAATCGAAATCTATTGCTTGTTGCAGTTCTTCTCTCTGTATCTAATCTCGCCTCGGCTCTCGATGATCGTTTGGTTGGCACCTGGCAGGGCCAGAGGGACAGGGATGGCAAGTGTTCCTATATGGCGTGGACTATGAAAAGGTCGTCGGACGGAAAGTTCGAAGTTGCGTTCTACAAAAATCCTGAAAGGACTCAATTCTTGAATGAGGAGCGGGGCCACTGGGAAACAAAGGGCGAGACGATTTCACTTACCACGGAGGGCGTCCCCACCCCCGATGTGTACACCTACACTTTTACGGACAGCGATACCGTTCATGTTTCGGCTATTGAGCGAGACCCTTCGGCCGACTGCATGGCCGACTATGAATTCACGGATCATCGGGTTAGACCGTAAAGGTCCCCACGCGCAGATTACCAGCATCCCGCTTCTATATCGCGGGCAACTCCGCGGAGCCAGTCCTCGTACTCGACGGGGCAGTCTCCGAGTGGATCTTCGCGTTGTAGGAGCCACCTATGCTGATTTGGGCGCCAACTCGAAAATCCCTTGATGGCCGAGGCGAAAGCGAAGGCACGACCGTAAAGATCGAGATTGAAGAACTCGAAGATGGAATCTTTCTACTGATGCGGTTTGAATCTCTAGACACACCATTTCCGACTTCGGATCATTTGTATCTGTCAATCGACGAGGCATACGACGAATGTGATCGCATCTATGGCATCGGTCGCGAGGATTGGCTTCAACGGTGACTGCATCCGGGCAGTCACGCGCGGTCTTGGGACTTCGTACGGCCACAAGCGGTCCTTCGACGCCGCCGCGGAAATCGTCGACAATCCGCTATCTTCTTTATCCGCGGTGTTCAAGAACCTAGATGGAATCGCACAAAATCCAGTTTACGGAGAAAGAGCTTAGCCACTGGGCTGGCATGGGTGAATATGTACTACTACCGCCGGACGGCAGCTACGAGATAGCACTGAAATACGAAGGGGAACCGCCGCATGGTGACTCGTTTCACACGGCCATAGTGGACGGCCGCCAGTTGCCCGGCTACGCGTGGGGCTGCATATTCTCGATGTCTGCTTGCTCGAGTTTCGTAGCATTCAGTTGGATGGAGCGTAAGTTCGAAAGGCTGACGACAATCGTCGATGTGAGACGCAGCCTGTACTTCGCCCTGCCCATGTATATCTACCATCCGTGCATCGAATGGCCCGCAGTTCTACCTGGGCCAGCCTCCGGGCCGGAACACTACGCATTCGTTGGCTCCGAGGTCTGGAGAGCGTTTTGACGCCACCATGGTCGCTATATCCGGCGCCGCTCATATAGCATCAGTCGGCGGCATGAAGAGACATTCGAAACCCCATGTAGCTTGTCGACAAACGATCCGATTCCTGCTAGTAGTAGCTGATCGCTGGTGATCGAAATTTGCGTAAAGTTACGTTCGAAACCCTTGTGCCGGCTAGAAATCTAAGGACTATGAGAACTTTCAAAGCTCAACTTTACGAAATTTGTGACGAGGTTTCTTCTCAGTTTTCTGGTTGGAGCTTTGTGTCCGGACAGTTCAAGAATAGGACTTTGAAGCATACGGATTTAGTTATAGACCCCGGGTTTGGCTTTGAGCGCGGAACGACGCCTGTGCAACCGAGCGTGTGCATCGACAACAAACGCGCGCAAAAATTGTGCAAATACGTCTTTGGGGCCAACGCGTCTACCTCGATTGTTAATCTCCAGACCGTTTCACACCTGCTCCAGCAAACACCAGAAGAACTGCGCTTAGGATTTTGGATTGTGCAGGATCGCAAGGAATTTCTATCCGTTGGTCAGCCAAGCCAGATCGCTCAAGGCAGGATATTGGATATTACGGAGGCACGTTGCGCATTGATTGCGATGATGCAGGATGGAATTGCGTTCATTGACAACCACTACGAACTTGGTAGTGAGGATGGGTTGTTGAAAGGCTTGCCAGCGAAGTACACGACGCGCCATGTCAACTCGCCTTACGATCAGATGGAGAAATTCAAGGGGGTGATGGTTTGTATCGCTCACATCCTGTACGGGGATTTTGATTTTGTCGAGCGTTATCAAAGCGACGATTTCAACACGCTGTTTCCCAAACGCACGGACGATCTCGATAGGATCATTGCAAAGTTGCCAGAGTTCAAGAAACGGTTCGCCGAGACTGGGATAGCCATTTAGGGAGCCGTGAACTCCTGCTCGCAGGGCTAGAGGAATGTCCGTTATCGGGATTGCTCAGTGTCTCTTGAGGGTCGGGTGATGCCTTTTGCATGGCGGCCCGCGCCCGAGGCGGTCGCCGCGGTCGGTCGTGGGACGCAGTGCGGCCAATAGGCGACGTTCGACAGCCAGTCGTAGATTGGCGACAATGGGCAGACGCTCGTACTGAACAGACGCATAAACATGACCCGCCCGCCCCGTTCGCCTGACCTGATCGTTAACTTTACCCTGACAGCACTCAGAACGGATGGCTCGCCGAAGTACGTGATTTCTGGTTACAGACCAATCTACAAGGTGAAGCTCGATTATTGGTCGTCTGCCCACCACGAATTCATCGATGCTTCGCGCGTTGAGACAGGACAGCAGGCTCACGCGGAGGTGTGGCTTCTCTCGCCGCAAGAATACCCTCAAACCTTTTGGGTTGATCGACGCATTGAAGTAGCGGAGGGTGTAAGGCTGATCGGAATAGCTGATGTCCTACAAGTCCTCAATCCCTTGCTTGAATCGAGCGGCCCTTCCATCATGAATCGTGACATAGAGATCCCTAGAGGCATTACGAACGAAGAGCGTTGGCGCAAGCATTGTTGAAAGATTCGCGCTAGAGCGTCAGATTTTCTCGAAGGTCGTCTGGGTGTCATTGAAACAGTGAGAGCCATGCTGCCATTAGCACGATGGACCAAGGTCGAAGAAGGGCCAGAATTTCAATTATTTCGTGCGATCGCATCGGAGACCGACGATCTGCCTGTTGGCGAAGTTAGAGCCTACTGGGCACCTGAAGCTTTAGCGCGAGAAGATGTCCGTATCCGGGCGGCTGAAGCGCAGTGGAACGATAGAGTGCAATCCGCAGCCGCGCAATTGGTCGAGCGATACCATTGGACCAGCGCGCCGGCGGACTCTTCTCCGTGTGAAGAATAAAAAGACGCGGTGTAGTGCAATAGAGCCAGATCAGGTGGGTTGTTCGGCCACAACCAGTCCTACGCTCGCCTGCGGAAATCATCGGCAACCCACACTGCAAGTCGTCGTGCAGACGGGACTGCACACGCGCTATCATCGCAGACACCAATTAGACCTTCTGAGGTGCTGAAGCAATGAGCCGCGAGGAGATGAGTAGTGCTCTAAATGTGCACTTTGTTCCTGCGCTTCGGCAGCGCGGCTTCAAAGGTTCTTTGCCCCACCTTAGAAGACAACGGGCACAGAGGATTGATCTCGTGACGGTCCAATTCGACCGTCACGGCGGGGGCTTCGTTGTTGAAATATCCGGGTGTGCTATCGAGGGTGTCACGGCCCACTGGGGCAAGCATATTCCGGCGAACAAGGTCACGGCGCATGACCTCCATCCGAATCTCCGCCACAGGCTTGGGATGTCCGGTGAAAACGCTGACCACTGGTTTAGGTTCGACCAAGGCGTATCGCCGACTGCCATCGCAGAATCACTTTGCGCTTACCTCGACGAGGCGGAACGTTGGTGGGCGGCGGCCTGCTGAGTCGGTGACTGTCCGCTAACGAGAAAGTCGGACGTCTCTTCAGGGTCGACTTCTGCCGAATGCGGTCGGATCGACGCAGCTTCCGTCGTCGGCTCACCGTCGGACCGCACTCGGCCGAGGCCGTGTGAAAACGCAAAAGTGCTCGGTTTTCGGGTGTCGCTTTACCCTTCCCGAATCGCTACGAAGCCAATACGGAGCGATCTGAAGGGTCGATCTTTTAGATCACCGCATTGGGCAGGCGTTTTCACACGGCCTCGGCCATGAATAGTCATCCAGCCTCTTTAGCTAGATTGCGAACAATTTCCTCAATCATGGGGCGCGTGTGGACCTCAATCGGATCCATTCCCGTTCGCCCAACTTCGCCTGCGTCGAAGGCCAAATAGACTTTGTAAAACAAGGCGGGGAAGTCTTCTCCCTTCTGGATGAAATCGTCGTAAACGAAACCGATAACCGCGTTTACGACTGCGTCACAGAACCAGAAAGGGAACCGGCTCTCATGAAACCCGACCGCTAGATGGCGAGCAATCACGTCGTACGCGTGCCGCGTCGTCGATCCGACAATCTCGGTCCAGCGTTCAATGTCGTTTGCTGAAAGCAGCCATCCTGGGCCCGTCTGGTCGTAGCGAGACTGCAACTCGTTAATAAACGCTGTTTGTAGGTCCTGCGGAATCGGGCTCATCGTGGGCGACACATTATTGTGGGGGCAACAAAGTATAAGCGGTCAACGAGACGCCATTTTGAACGTCTGCTTGTGGAAAATTCGTAGGGCCGCTTTGGGTCCAGAGCGTGTGGAAACGTATTTTCTACCGCGTGAGCAATTGATGGCCGGACCGGTCAAACTTTTTTACGGCGAGTTTGAAGGGTCGAATGTCACGAGCACAACAACGCCCCTCGGGGCCTTAGCTCCCAGCCAACTTCATGGCCTTAAGGGTTCTTGCCGCGCCCAGTATGCTGATGACACGCTTCAGGTTGTAGGCTAATACCTGCAGGCTCATCTCGGTACTCACCCGTCCGAGCGTTCGGGTCAGGAAGCAAAACGGCTTCAACATATTTCCACTTTCAATAGCGAATTCCACGCTGCTCTGTTTTCAATTCTTGCTGGAAACGCGAGCCGCCCTGAGCTTGAGCTTTTGATCGATGGAACCCGAGGCAAAGCGGCCGACGGCTATGCTCATCTGCTTGCTGTCGATCCGGAACGCGTCGCGGAGGAGCCATTCATTGCCATTCGCATTCTTGGTGACATCTCGACAGAGTTCGCACAGATCGCCGGCGCCTGTTGAGAAGCAAATCTTCACCTTGAGCCGGAGATGGCTTTGACAGGCCGCTTCCGACGATTCGGCCGCAACGGATGGACTTCGGCGGACCGCATCGGGCATTCGGCGGCATTGAACGGACATTTCCCGTAGTGGGCAACTCAACGGAACGACCTCGAATTAAGCAATGCAGGACGGCTGAGACGAGAGAGGCAATTGAACGATGTCAAAAGGTCGGGAAACTTGACTGTAGCGCCTCGAATCTATCTGCCGGAAAGGCCGTAACCTCAAATCGAGTTGGAAGGTGCTCGGTCCGAACCATGAGCTCCGAACATTCACGAAGTAGCTCGGGAGTCGGAACGCATGCCCGCTCTTTTGAAGCCGGTCGATACAGAACCGTGACGTCCGCAACCGGCAGCAGCGTGTGAACACCTTCCGTCCAAACACTGTACGTGAACACCCCACCCGTATCGCGTTTGACGCCAGTGTACTGAGCGACGAAAATGTCCTGCTCTCGATTTTGGTGAACATTTTCCAACAACTTTTGTTGGTCGCCGTAGTCACCGGCAAGCTCTTGAATACGAAGCAATGACAGCCGCTCTTCGAGCTCGTTGGGAACAAATCGTTCCCATTGACTTCCATCCCACTTCAGCATCAATGCGGGTAGCGGACGCGGCTGAGCACGTGCCTGCTCGGCAAGCTCAACCATGGTTTGTAGCCCCGCCGGATTCTGGTCTCCCGTCAACAGCAAGACCGTCCGATTCGGCGCCATCACCACAGGCGCCCCGGAAAACGGCATGCGATAGAGGACGTCCGGCAACAACATTCTGGCCGCATCATAGTAATCCCCAAACTGCGACAGATAAACGCCATCCTTCAACTGCAACCATGGCTTGTTTGACTCCAAGCGGAGGTTATCGAGGGCTACGTCCAGAACTTCATCGAAAGTCATCCCCCACTGAGTCAGGTGATGCTCGTTCAGGCGAAGAATATTCACGCTGCCATCGTAGGCGAGGCCAAGCTCCAAGTTCTCACAGAGAGGCTTGAACGCAGGCTTCTGGGGCGTCTTGTCCAACTCTGCCATCTGCAAACCCAACACCCCTCGTTCTGTGGTGCTACGGACTATCGGGCGCAGCTTATCTTTGGCCTCCTCGAATGCAGTCGGCAGCGACCATGGAAGCATGGCTTGGGCATGCCGTTTCAATACGTATGGCCGCTGGTCAGGCGTGACTTGGCGATAGTCGGTGAACATGTTCACCAGATTAACGATGCCTGGAGCCAAGTTGGGTGGCACGTCCGTTTGCACCAACCGCTGATTCTTCTCTTCATAAACCCACGAGCGGGTATCACCCGCCTCCTTGAGTGCCCCGATGAGAAGTTGGGCGAATTCACTTTGGATAGGCTCTTTGCGATTGCGAAAGCGGTCAAAAAAGCTCATGTGAGGATTTATCAGGGCGTAATTGACGTTATGAAAGCACAGGGAGCATAACAGTGATTTTGGACTGCAAGGAAATTACGCTGTTGACTAATCAGAAGGATTCCGTGCTGCCAGTATTCGATACTGGTACGCCTATCAGCTAAGGCAGCGGTCGACTGGACGCTGAGGTGATCGTCGGGAGCGTCGCGCTACCCGCCGACTTCGGAACCACGTTCCGCAGCCGAAGCGAGAATCCGGCCTGACCCCGGGCCAGTCTGTCTTTCGCTGGCCGAAGCAATGACCGGCACCGGCGTATTCTGCCGACGCCGATCAAGCACCCACTAAAATCCAGGGGCGTCGCGCCAGCTCACATATGGCGGAAACTTGCCGCCTTTCAAGAACGCTACAAATATGTCGGCAACTTGTGTGGACATGAACCATTCATCAGATTGCATCGTGAGGTTTCCAGCGCGAAACGACAGAATGGTGCCGTCGGGATAGAGAGGACTGGGCTTGTCATGGAACGCACGGAAGCGTTTTCGACTAGCCGCGTCGTATCGCTCAACCATACACGTTACCCCCCCCACCCGCCACCTGCAGATAATTTCCGTTAGCGTCTGTCATCGAAGCGTACGAAGAAGGGCCGTAACTCCTCAACGACTTGATTACCCGCCGAATCTGGGACTCGTGTGGGTCTCGAACCTCGTTCTTTCCTTCTGCCTCAAGAAGCATTTTTCTGTACCCGTTACGGAACATAAACCGTTATCGCACTGCTAACACTCTTTCCGGCGAATCGTCCGGTGGCCGGCGCTCCGAACTGATTCACGAACTGATCCGTAAACTGTTGATATGTATTACATAGTCGATATGTGTTGGCGCTTGCGATGCGCAATGCGCGTGAAATTGGATCGCGAGTGCGACGCAGGGGATAGTGGTCTACTGGTTATCGGCGGCCGCACCGCGCATCTTAAGGACGCCGTGCGGGAAAGCAGCGCGGCATTACCCAAATCCCACGCGTCTGGCGTTGGAGAAGCCGATTGACCGCACGGCGCCGGGATATGCCTTTCGCATGCCTCCTGTGCCTGCGACGATGAAGAGACGCTCGTGATCGTTCTTTTCGCGCGTTCTAGCAGCCGCTCCTGAGCCGCAAGCAGCCGTACGACTTGCGCACAAGTCGTACGTCGACGGGGGCACCGTCAAGGCTACCGCCCGCCGAATCGGACTACGTCGCGGACCCTTGCCTGGACTAACGCTTCACTGTACCGGTGTGCCCGAACCCGTTACCGTGCTGATTGGCTGGAACTTGCCGCCTTTTGCCTGGTAGAGCGTCACTGTCGCCGCGCGAAGATCGCCCTTGGCGTCAAAGGCTATCCTGCCGGTTACGCCATCAAAGTCGACCTTCTTCATCGCGGGCAGATAGTCAGCCGGTAGCGTCGAATCAGCCAGCTTCATCGAGTTGATCAACGCCCAGGTGGCGTCATAGGCATAGGGCGCAAACAACACGACTGTGCCGTACTTCCTGTATTTCGCGGCAAATGCCTGGCCATTGCGCATCTTTTCGAGCGGCAGACCGGATTCTGCGGAGACCGTTCCCTCGGCGGCAGTCGTGCCGGCCAGTTCAATGAACTTGTCCGTTTCGATTGCCGAGCCAACGAGCGGGATATTCATCGCAAGGCCCGTCATCTGCTTGCGAAGCGGCCCAGCCTGCGCATCGACGCCGCCATAGAACACAGCCTGTGCATCCTTCGATTTGATCGACGTGAGAATGCCGCGGAAGTCCAGCGTCTTGTCGGACACGAATTCGCGGTCCACGACGTCAACGCCAGCGGCCTTCAGTTCTTTGACGACGACATCCGCGAGACCCTGACCGTACGATGTGCGGTCGTCGACAACGGCAACGCGCTTGTATCCTTTGGTCTTTCCCATGTACTGGGCGATGACCCTCCCGACTTCACTATCGTCGCCGATAACACGGTGCGCCGTTGCAAAGCCCTGCCTGGTCAGCTCGGGGTTGGTTGCCGATGGCGAGACCTGCGGGATTCCCGCAGCCGCGTACACTTTTGATGCCGGGATCGTCGCACCCGACGTAATGTGGCCGACCACGCCGTTCACTTTCTGGTCGACGAACTTCTGTGCGACCGTGACGGCCGTCTTCGGGTCGGCCGCGTCGTCCTCGGACACAAGCTGGAAATGGACCGGTTGCCCCTTGATCTTGATGTTGGCAGCGTTGGCGTCGTCGATTGCAAGGCGCACACCGTTTTCTGCGTCCTTGCCTACGTGTGCGACCTGACCAGTCAACGGACCACCGAAAGCGATGGTGACCGTCTGATCAGCGTGAGCCACGCCCGTCAGCAATACGGAGGCACTGACAAGCAGTGCGGATTGAAAGCCTGATCGCATGATGGTCATCCCTGGTCCGATGCCTGGAGAACGCCGCGTCTGATCTGGTCGCGCTCCATCGACTGGAAGAGCGCCTTGAAGTTGCCCTCGCCGAACCCGTCGTCGCCCTTGCGCTGGATGAACTCAAAGAACACCGGACCCAGCAGCGCCTGTGAGAAGATCTGGACCAGCAGCCTCTTGCTGCCGTCCTTGGTCGACCCGTCGAGCAACAATCCGCGCGCCTGCAAGTCGCCGACGTTCTCGCCGTGACCTGGCAGACGTTCCTCCAGCATCTCATAGTAATACTCGTTGGGACCTGTCATCAGCGGGATGCCGGCCATCTGCAGGGCGTCCACGCTCGTGAAGATATCGTCGGTCAGGAGCGCGACGTGCTGGACACCTTCGCCGTTGAACTGCATGAGGAATTCCTCGATCTGCCCCGAACCCTGTTTCGACTCCTCATTGAGAGGGATGCGGATCTTGCCGTCGGGCGCGGTCAGCGCCCTGGAAGTCAGGCCCGTGTACTCGCCCTGGATATCGAAATAGCGGATCTCCCGGAAGTTGAAGAACTTCTCGTAGAACGACGCCCAGTGCGCCATATGGCCGCGATAGACGTTGTGCGTGAGATGGTCGACAACCTTGAAGCCGTGGCCCACGGGGTGGCGGTCCACGCCGGGCAGGTACTCGAAGTCGATGTCGTAAATGCTCTTGCCGTCCTCGAAACGATCGATCAGGTAGAGGGGTGCGCCGCCAATACCCTTGATTGCAGGCAGGCGCAGTTCCATCGGTCCCGTCGGGATATCGACAGGCTGCGCGCCGAGTTCGAGCGCGCGCGCATAAGCCTGGTGAGCATCCTTTACGCGAAACGCGAGACCACACGCCGAGGGGCCATGTTCCGCGCCGAAGTATGACGCGACGCTGTTCGGCTCGTTGTTGACGATGAAGTTGATATCGCCCTGGCGGTACAGCACAACCTGCTTGCTGCGATGCCGCGCGACCAGCGTGAAGCCGAGCTTTTCGAAGAGAGGTTCGAGCACGCCGGGGACGGGCGAAACAAATTCAACGAACTCGAAGCCCATCAGGCCCATCGGATTTTCGTAGAGATCAGACATGACAATATTCCAGAAGTAACGTGCATCAGGACGAAGCCATGACGGGTTCGGCGTGACGGGCCCGGACACAGCGGTATGCGAAGTACACGACGCCAATCCACACCGGAATCGCGAATGCGGAAGCCCGGATGGCAGGTGTCAGCAGCATGACGCCGACGATCAGCGCCATGAAAGCGAGGCACAGATAGTTCGTGATCGGGGCAAAGGGCGCTGGAAAGCCCGATTTCACATTGCCACGGTGTGCCTTCCGGAAGCGAAGATGCGTCACGATGATGGTGACCCACGTGATGACGAGCGCGGCCACGATCAGCGACATCAGGATTTCAATCACGCTCGCCGGCGCGACGTAATTCAGCACAATGCACAGCCCGGTAAAGACTGCCGGATAGATGATGGCCCGCACCGGCACGCCGCGACGGTTTACCTTCATCAGCGACTTCGGCGCATTGCCTTCGCTCGCCATGCCGTAGAGCAGCCGGCTGTTGCAATACACCATGCTGTTATAGACAGAGAGCGTGGCCGTCAGGATCACGAAGTTGAGAACGTTTGCGGCCAGGTTTGCGCCGATGCCCGAGAAGACGAGCACGAACGGGCTGTTGCTGTACGTGCCGCCGCCCGACTGGAGTTGAGCGAGCAGGTGGTCCCACGGCGACAGCGCGAGCAGCACGGCCATTGAGCCGATGTAGAACACCAGCACGCGGAAGATCAGCTGGTTGATGGCCCTGGGGATGACCTGGCGCGGCTTGTCGGCCTCAGCGGCGGTGAAGCCAAGCATCTCGACACCGCCGAACGAGAACATGATGAACGCCATCGCCATCACGAGGCCGGATACGCCGTGCGGGAAGAAGCCGCCGTGCGACCAGAGATTGCTGACCGACTGTCCCGGACGAGTGGTACTCGCGATCATGTAGACGCCCACCACGATCATTGCGATGACCGCCACGATCTTGATCAGCGCGAACCAGAACTCGACCTCGCCGTAAATCTTCACGTTGATGAAGTTCACGCCGTTGATGATCACGAAGAACACGAGCGCCGTAACCCATGTCGGAATGGCGGGCCACCAGAACTGGACGAACTTCCCGACTGCCGTCAGTTCGAGCATGCCGACAAGCACATACAGCGCGACGCAATTCCAGCCTGACAGGAAGCCGGCGAAGCGCGAGCCATAGCGACTGGCGAAGTGGCTGAACGAGCCGGCACAGGGCTCCTCGACCAGCATCTCGCCGAGAAAACGCATGATGAGAAATGCCACCAGTCCACCGATTGCGTAGCCGAGCAGCATTGAGGGGCCGGCAAGTTCGAGGACGCCGGCGGAGCCAAGAAAGAGGCCAGTGCCGATCGTGCCGCCGAGCGCGATCAGCTGGATGTGCCGGTTCCTGAGTTTGCGCTCCAGGTGCCCGTGGGCGGAATTGGTTTGCATGCCGTTCTCCCGACGCGTCAGTTGGTCACGAAAAACAGCTTCGCGTTTGTGCCGAAGTATTTGACCGTGGCGCCCTTGCAGAGCTCGATCACGTCACCCGGACGGCCTTCGACCCGCGTACCGTCACTGGCTTCGACGCCGAACACCCCCTCGAGCACGAGGATCACTTCGTCATAGGTGAGTGTCTTGGGCTCGCACAGCGCTTCGTGCCAGCGGCCAAAGCCGCACGGCAGGACCGCGCCTTCCTGGTCGGAAATGGCCCACGAGATTTCTGCCGTGCCGTCCGCAGCGCCGCCACGATCCCTGGTCTGGATCGAGTCGCCCTTGATCAGTCGGATACTCCGCATTGCTATGTCTCCTTGATTGAATGAAAGTGGTGGCGCGCGATGCGCCCGCGCTAGATTTCGTGCCGGCCCGAAGCCCGTTCGCGCATGAGCGTCAGATGCACGCCGATGTCGCGGATAGGCCGCGGTGGGATATAGCTGGCCGTGCCCTGAACCAGAAAGTCGTCGGTCAATTCGCTGCGCTGGCCGTTCGCAAGTTCCGCGATCAGCATCCCCGCGGCGGTGTGCCGTACGATGCCCGCGCCGTTGCAGCAGGCGGCGGCATAGACGTTGTCGCTGACCTGGCCGAAGGCGGGTGCGTGGTTGTGCGAAACGGCGAGCCAACCCATCCAGAAGTGTTCGATGTCGAGCGTGCCGCCGAGGTGTGCGAAGCGACGCGCGAGGAGTTCGGTGTGCTTGACGCGGGCCGCATCGCGACGCGCCTCGTTGGTGGTGAGCGACGGCGAATAGTCGAAGCCCTGCCGGATCAGCAGCCGCTTGTCCGCGGTGAGCCGAAGCGTTGAGCCGGCGACGCCATGCGCCGGCGTGATGCCCCAGCTTTCGTCTGCGCCAAGTCTTGCCTGCTGTTCGGGAGTCAGCGGCTTCGTGAGGCTCGCGAAGAGCAGCACCGGGATCTGCCTGTCCTGAAAGACGCCAAACGACGGCGCGAATGCATTGACGGCGAGGATGAGCTTGCCGAACCGGATCCGGCCGGCGGCGGTGCGAACAAACGGCGAAGGTCCGTCAAATTCGACCTCGACTACTGGAGAATTTTCGAACAGTTCGACCTCGGGCGGCAGGCTGTCCGCAAGACCACGCACGAGCGCAGCCGGATTCATCAGGCAGGTGCCCGGCGTGTAGATAGCCGAGTGGTAGTAGCGCGTGCCTAAACGGCTTTCGAGTTCGTCACGCGTGAGCGGTTCGAACGCTTCGCCCCACGCGCGCAGGTTCGCAGCATACGTGTCGAGCACCTTGCTGGCGACCTCGCCCGTCACCGCAGCGTGATAGCGGCCGCGCCGCTCCCAGTCGCATGCGATCCGATGGTCCTGGATGAGTCGCTCGAGCTCGGCGAGCGCAAAGCGCCCGACGCGGATGGCGCGACGGCCCTGCTCTACGGACGCCGCCGAATTTGAGGGTGTGTGCGGCAGGTCGATAGCGAACCCCGAGTTCCGCCCTGACGCGTTTTCGCCCACCACGCCGCTCTCGACCACGGCGATCGACTCACCCGGCCGAAGCGCAGCCAGCCTGCGCGCGGCTGCCAGTCCCGCATATCCGGCCCCAATGACCACCCAGTCGAAATCCCGTTCGCTAACCAGTGACGGCCGCGGCGAACGTCCCGGCAACAAGGCGCTCCAGCCGTTGGTGTGGTCGTCGTTCGGGAGGCGGTCAATCAGGCGGGGCATGTCAGATCCGGATGAGGTGGCGGGAGACCGCGATGTGGCTGCGGGCACCTGAACTATACAAAAACAATAAATTATTATTACTAGTGTTTGTACCTGGCCCGACGGGAGGGCGGCAGCAGGCCGATTCGAGCGCAAAAAAGGGGGCACTACGGGTGGTGAGTTGCGGTTGACGGGTGGTGAGGCATTGGTCTCTGCAGACCGCGGAGGGTTGCGAATAGCCGAGAAGTATTTATTATTGTTTTCGTGTGACTGAACAGGCGACAACCATGGAATCACCCTCGCAACCAGCGCGTACGCGAACTCCGCAGAGCGAACGCATTGAAGCGACGCAGCGCAAGATCATCGAATCGGCACAGAGGCTGCTGCGTGAAGAAGGCTTCAAAAGCGCGACGCTGCAGAAGATCGCGCGCGGCGCCAACGTCTCACTTGGCGCCTTGCAGCATCATTTCGAGAGTCGGGACGCGCTGATGGAGCGTCTGGTTGACGAAGCCATGGCGCCCTTGAGCGACCATGGTGGCGTCTGGCCGGACGCTGCCCTTCCACTGCGCGAGCGGGCAGAAGCATTCGTCCTGCAGGCATGGAAGCAGATCTTCGGCTCACCCAGTTACCTCACGGCGTGGAGCCTGTTCTTCGGCTGCAAGGCCACACCATCGATTTTCAGCGGGATCGATGCCAAGCGTGCGAGCGAGGACAGGAAGTTCTTTTCACTGTTTCTGGCGGCGTTTCCCGAGCTCGAGAAACATCATCCGCATCCGAAAGGATTCACGGCGTCGGTGTTTTCCACGCTACGCGGTCTGGGGGTATTCGAATTGTTCGATGTCCCTTCGCGCGAAAAGCACGACGAGCTTCAGGCTCTCGTAGAGACTATCGTTCGTGCCTGTTTGCCAAGTCCCGCTGACGTTCCTGCGGTGAAGTCGAAAGCGCGCCAGCCGCGTAAGGTCGCAGCGCTGGACTAGCGTTTCGCGATGCTGGCCACCCGGGCCGTTCGCGATCGCTGTAGGTGGTCAGTCGAATGGCGGCTAAGCATCTGCAGACGGCCGTTACCGCTGAAACGCTAACGGTTGAAGTAGATCAATCTGCGCCGACCGCGTCGGGCGGTCATCGGCCAGAAGCCGTCGCTCACAACCGAAGCGCCAAGACGTTCGAACGACCGTTGTTGTCGGCAAAACGGCCTTAAAGCAACGTTAAAGGCCGCACCTGGCTGAGTAGCATCAATCTCGATCTGCGTCGACGCGCGTTTGGCGAGCAATATCGAAGAAGCCAGCGATATAGGCAATTTCCTCATCGCCGCGGCGCACACCCAGATGAATCTGCTTGTGAATGCCTAGCTCGCCGAGCCGAACCGTGCGAATCGCGTACCCGCTGCCCTGTTCGATGACCAACCATTGCGGCAACACCGCGATACCACGCTTGGCGGCCACGAGTTGCAGCATCAGTTCGATCTGCTCGGCAGTTCGGTGGAACTTCGGCTTGCAATGCGCAGGCAGCAGAAAGCGTGTGTAGATATCGAGTCGCTCCTTGCTGACCGGAACCGTAATCAGTTCCTCATTTATCAGGTCCTGTGGTCGCGCCCATTCGCGGCTGGCCAGCGGATGCGATTCGTGCACGACCAGGACGAGTTCGTAGTCAATGACCGGCGTGAAGACGAGATCCGGCAGGTCGACAGGATCGGGCGTGACTAGCAGGTCAATTTCATAGCCGACCAACGCCGCCACGCCGTCAAAGCGGAACGCCGATCGCACGTCGAAATCGACATCCGGCCATTCGTCGAGGTAAGTCGATGTGAGCCGTGTTAGCCAGCGCTGGCACGGGTGGCATTCCATACCGATACGCAGCGCGCCCCGTCGGCCTTCCGCAAAATCAACAAGCGTGCGCTCGGCATGTTCGATCTGCGGCAAGATCCGCTCAGCCAGCGCCACCAGATATTCGCCAGCCTGTGTGAAACGCAGACCGCGCCCGTTCTTGGTCCAGAGTTTGATGCCATGCCGTTCCTCGAACTTTCGCACCATGTGCGACAGCGCGGACTGCGTAACGTTGAGCCGTTCGGCAGCAGCAGTCAGGCTGCCATGACGCTGAACTTCGATGAGGATCGACAGATATTGCAGGTCGAGCATCTTAGGGCTCCGCCCGGCGGGTGCCGGAAGTGCGCGAAGTCAGCAAGAACGCAGTGAGGCCGAACAGCGGCCCCGGCACCAGCAGCCAGGTCGCATCGAGTCCGATATGCGCGAGCAGTGCTGAAGTCGCGGCGATCGACGCCACCGTGATGGCAAAGCCGATCGAGTTCTGGATCGCCAGTGCGCTGCCAACCAGGGCGGGTGGGCAGGCACGCGCTGCCAGGGCCGAGAATTGCGGCGAATCGGCGACCACCGATGCGCCCCACATCAACAGCAGTGCCACCAGTCCCGCCGGCGGCAACAGACGCCAGCTTATCGCGAACAGGATCGCGCACGCGCCTGAGATCGCCAGCGCACCGCCCGCGACGCGCGCGCTGCCGATGCGCCGGGACAAGGCGCCGCCCAGCAGCGACCCCAGCGCGCCGCCCCCGATCACGACGAACGCCATCCCGGACACGCCGATTCCTGATACCCGGGCCGGCAAAGACAGGCGCGAAATTAACAGCGGGACGGCCATCCAGAAAGTGTAGAGCTCCCACATGTGGCCGAAGTAGCCGAACGTCGCCGCGCGGAAGGCGCGAATCCGGAATACCCCGAATACAGACGGCTGACTCGAGCCCATACCTCCGCGCTTCGTGGACGGACGCAAGGTCGCATGCGGCCCGTCGCCAAGCACGCCAATCACGCACGCTCCGACCAGCGCAAGCACGGAGGAAGCGCTTATGATCGCCTGCCACGGAAAGCCGGTACCGAGCGCCCGCAGCGCATGCGGCAGCGCCGTTCCCAGTGTAAGCATCGCCACCAGTTGGGCCAGCGCTGGGCCAGTGCGGTCTGGCGCCCAGCCCACGATCAACGTCATTCCCATAGGGTAGATGCCGGCAAGACAGATGCCGACGCCGAAGCGGAACATCGCGCCCGACACGAGCCCGGCCGACAGCCACGCAAATCCGGCGTTGAGGACGGCGCCTAGCAGTGCACTACAAACAAAGATCTGACTCGCACGATAGCGGTCGGCCACACCGCTTAGCGATATCGTCAGCGTGCCGAGGATAAAGCCAAGCTGGACCGCATTGGTCAGCCAGCCGATGTCGGCGGCGCTCGCATGCCAAAGCCGCATGAGATCGTCGGCGGTACTGTTTGCGCTAAACCAAAGCGCGGTGCCAAACAGCTGCGCAATGGAAATCGTGGCAACAGGCCCCAGTCCCTCGACCAGCCGCTTCCGGAGGCGGGACGGCCTCGCTGATACGCTCGAATTCATCAAAGCTTGACCAACAAAAATGACGGGTGCATTGCGTAGTAGAACGAATCGTTAGTCGCAACTCCACATAGCCCAGAAGATGATGCCGACCGCTGGATCAACGGCCGGCAAGCTCCGCTACATCGGTGCATCATTCGCGTGCCTGAACTCAGGCCGCCGCGAGCTGATCACGCCACCGCATATCGCGCGGCGAGGGGCGGCGATGCAAACGCCGATCCAACAAGTCTCGTGCCTTCCCCGCTTCGCCGCTGCGCATCAAAGCCACCAGCAACGTGTCCTGAACGATCTCCCGCTGCGCGCCGCTGCCGCCGATTCGCACCACATCATGCGACACCGACTCAAGAATCTCAGCGGCCAACGAATACTGTTCGTCGGCAAACGCCACAGCGGCGCGGCAAATCGCCGGCACCATGGTTCCGGCTGGCAAGTTGCCTTGCTCGATCAAGCGGTTCAATGCACTGACCCGAGTGGCCACCGCGCCACGATCACCGGTCGCCGCTGCGAGCAACGCCATATGGAAATCGGCAAAGGGGAACCCAGCATCTTTGAAGTAGCTGGAAGCGTAATTTGCCGCCTCATCCCACTTGCCTGCCGGTACAGCGTGACCGTAGGCCTGCATGCGCCAGAGAAAAGATGCCGTGTCGCTGACGATATTCACCGGAGTGCCTTGCGACACAGACGGCGCGACGTGCTCGTCATATACCGCGAGCGCTCGTGCGGTGTCGCCACGCTCCAGTGCGATCAGCGCGGAGTGCCATGCGATGTGGCCGTGGAGCACGCCGGACTTCGGATACTCGGGCAGCCAACCGGAGATGACCTTCTGCGCGTCATCGTTCTCGCCCGACTCGAAAAGAACGTGAGCGACAGCATGTACCGCGTTGACGTTATGCCGACGCAGTTCCAGTGCACGCTGCGTCATTTCCCGCCCCGCCGCAACGTCACCGTTTTCTCCAAGCGCCCAGCCCCTATAGGTCAGGAACCACCAGTCGTCTGCAGCGAAATGGCGGGCGTGCCGTTCACACAGATCGACCCGCGCCTGGTCATGATCGGCCATCCCGGAGAACGCGAAGAGCCCGAATGCGCCCAGCGGCATGGAGAGGATCACAACATCGCGAGGCCACTGGCCCGTGTGCGCGAGCGCGCTGGCCAGGGCCTTGGCAGACTGACCGTTAATCGCAAACGAGAGCGTCTGGACGTGGCTGCGCTCACGTTCGGTACCGTTGCGGGTGACGAGGTCGAGCGCCAGCGCGATCCGCGCGCGTGCGTCCGAGGGCTGTGCGCAGATGGCATGCAGGCGCGCACGTGCGGCATGAGCCAGGGCGAAATCAGGATCGGCAGCGATCGCTTCGTCGAGCGCTTCGCCTGCGCCGGGCCAGAGCGACAGCAGCAGATCAAGGCCGGTGCGGTAGCGCTCAGCCGCGAGATCAGAGATTGTCGAAAGTGGCAGGTCGTAGCGGTCAAAACAGGACATAAAACGTGTAGCTCCAGATAGTCCCAAGGCCGTCACGCCGTCAATGGGACCGCGGCGCGACGTGTGGCTCAAGAGACGGTTGTCAATTAAAGCACTTATCGAGATGACTGTCTTTCGACTCTTCGCCACGATGTATAGAATATCTGCCAAACTAGGCAGATTGAGATGAACTGGAAAACGATCACACCACCTGAAGGCCTCTCCCCACCGCAACCGCTGAAAGTCCGCGTCCAGTCGATTCCAGCGAGGCACTCCTTTCCCGAGCACGCCCATCGCTGGCACCAGATGGTGTATGCGATATCGGGCGCCTTGACCGTGATCTCCGAAGGCGAGTCACTGGTCATCTCGCCAGAACAGGCCGTGTGGTTGCCCACCGGTTTGCGGCACCGCGTCGGCTCGCTGCTGGGCGCCGAATTCCGCAGCCTCTGGATCGACGATGAAACCGGGCGGACACTGGCAGGCGAAAGCCCGATGGTCTTTGCGGTCTCACCGCTGCTCAAGGCGCTGATCGTCGAAGCCGCCGACATCGAAGACCAACCGGACGAAGACGGGTATGTATGCCGGATCACGCGTCTCATCCTGGACCAGCTAGCTCGCGCCAGACCGTTGCCCGCCGCGCTTGCCTGGCCGCGCGACGAAAGCCTCGCCCGGCTCTGCGAGGCGCTGTATGCCGATCCGGCCGATCCGCGCGGGCCTGACGAATGGGGCAACGTACTAGGCATGTCGGCACGTACGCTCGCACGAAGGTTCCTGGCGGAGACGGGCATGAGCCTGCGCACCTGGCGACGACGCATGCGTCTGTTCAGGGCTGTTGAGCTCCTTGGCGGTGGAATGGATGTCACCCGCACCGCACTGGAACTTGGCTACGGCTCCACATCTGCATTCGTCTATGCGTTCCGTCATGAGATGGGGCGCAGTCCGCAGGTCTATATGCGTGGCCGCGAACACAACGGCGCGAGCCGCCTGGCCGCGCCCGCCTCGCACACGGAACGGCCCTGACTCCCCACCATCCCGCCTGGACTCACGCACCTTTGCACACATCCACGCATACGCCCCGCTCCCGATTGCGGATCACACCAACTGGTCCCGCGGATTCGGCACATCCGCATCCTGCGTAGCGTTCGCAGTCTCCTTGCCTACATAGAACCGGTACGCGACATACACCGCAAAGACCCAGACGGCGGACACGATGAGTGACATACGCATGTCAGGCAGCAGTGCGATGCCGACCAGTACCGCCGCAACGAACGCCAGCGCCAGATAGTTGCTGTACGGGTAGAACGGCATGCGATAGGCAATCTGGCCGTCTGTACCAGCGCGAACCCTGAGCTTTCTGAAGCGAAGATGGCTGATGACAATGGAACCCCATGCGCAAACCAGCGCGAACACCGTGACTGACGAAAACAGTTCGAACGCCTGCTCTGGCATGAAGTAGTTGAGCAGCACGCCAGCGAACATCGTCACAAACACCATCACAATCGCGCGATGCGGCACCTTGCGGACATTCGTCACGCCGAGGAACGCGGGTGCATTTTTCTGCAGTGCGAGGTTGTAGAAGGTGCGGCTGTTGGTGAATACACTCGCGTTCACGGCAGACAGCACGGCCATGATCACGACGAGATTCATGATGCTGGCTGCCGCCGGAATACCGATGCGGGTGAATACCTGCACGAACGGACTGCCCTTCGTGGTGAGCGACGTCCACGGGAAAATCATCAGCAGCACGGCGATGGCGCCAACATAAAAAATCAGCAGGCGCCAGAACGTGGCATTGATCGCCTTCGGCATCGTCACTTTCACGTCCTTGACTTCGCCCGCAGCGAGGCCGAGGTTCTCCACCCCGCCGAACGAGAACGCAACCATGACCACCGCGAGGAAAGTTCCACTCGCGCCTTTCACGAAGAACCCGCCGTTGTCGACCAGGTTGTGATAGCCAACCGGCACGCCGTTGTTGCCGATACCAAACACGATCATGCCGAAGCCAAACAGGATCAGCGCGACGATCGCGACCACCTTGACGAGCGCAAACCAGAACTCGGCTTCTCCATAGATCTTCACGCCGATAATGTTCACCGCGAACATCAGCGACACAGCCGCACCCGCCGTGACCCATATCGGGATATGGGGAAACCAGAAGTGGACGTAGTTCCCGAGCGCATTCAGGTCGGCCGCGCTGGTCGCAAGCAGGAAAATGAAAGCGTTCCAGCCGTTGAGAAAACCGGCGAACCGGTGAATATATCGGTTCGCATAGGAAACATAAGACCCCGACACGGGTTCCTCTACCGCCATCTCACCAAGGGCGCGCATCACAAAGTAAATCGCAATCGATGCGATCGCGAAGACTAGCAGGATCGCGGGACCCGCCGTCCGTATTGCCCATGATGAACCATAGAACAGGCCAGTTCCAATTGCCCCGCCAATGGCAATCATCTGCACATGGCGGTTCTTCAGATCTCGTTTGAGATCCTCCTGCTCGTAGGCAGGTGTATCGAGGTGCTTATCCATATCGTCTCCACATGAATCTCACGTATTGTCTTTCTCGAATCGGGATCTAACGTCTTTTATCCCAATATTTCGTACTACTAATTTAAAAGATTGGCTTTCATCCCTGTTGCTGATCCGACCTTCTTATAACTCGGCCAGTGCACCCGCCAGTCGATGCACGGCTTCTTCGACCGTCGAACGTGGACACCCGAGATTCGCGCGCATGTATCCATGCCCCTCGACGCCGAATTTCGTCCCCTTGTCGAGCCATATCCTGGCCCGGGTAAGCATGAACGTATTCAATTCGTCTGGGTCCATGCCGAGACCACGACAGTCCATCCAGGCCAGATAAAGAGCGTCGGTGGGCAGCACCTCGATCTTCGACGTCAAACTGTTCACGGCCTGGCGGAAGGAGTTCTGGTTCTCGCGCAGGTAGACCAGCAAGGCTTCGAGCCAGTCCTCTCCCTGTGAATAGGCGGCTTCCGCAGCCACCATGCCAAGGCTGTTCACCGACTGATACATGTTGCGATCGAACTGCCGACGCAGCTCGTCCCGCATGCGCTGATTCGGCACAAAAATGTTCGCGCTCTGCAGACCGGGAAGATTGAAGGTTTTGCTCGGTGCGGTGCAGGTGATGCTGATATCGGCGAACTGCGGACCGAGCGACGCAAACGGAATGTGCTTCTTGAGCGGATTGAGAATCAGGTCCTGGTGTATCTCGTCCGATATCACAATCACGCCATGACGCAGGCAGATCTCCCCCATCGAGTGCAGTTCCGCTTCAGACCACACATTTCCAGTGGGGTTGTGCGGATTGCTCAGGATGAACAGCTTGGTGTCGGGCTGAATTGCCGCTTCGAACGTCTTCTCGTCGAAGCGATAGTCAGAACCCTTGCGTTCAAGCGGAGCACAAACAATCCGCCGCCCGTTCAGCACCACGTCGTCGTGAAAGTGTGCATACACAGGCGTCTGGATCAGGACCGAGTCGCCCGGCGCCGAGAACGCCTGAATCGCGTTTTTCAGTGCCGTAATGATGCCGCTCGCCTGCAAGACCCACTCGCTGGCCACGTCCCAGCCGAAGCGCTTTGCCTGCCAATCAATGACAGCCGACACGTAGCGCTCGGTTGCTCCGCGGGAGTATCCGAATACGCCGAATTCGACGGCTTCGTGCAGCGCGTCGATCACGGGCTGCGGAGAACGGAAATCCATGTCCGCCACCCACATCGGCAACGGGTCGGCCGCGTGTTCGGTGGTGCTCAAGAGCTTCTCGCCGAAAGCCCACTTCAACGAGTTCGAATTCCTGCGATCAATCACATGGTCGAAATTCGACCTGCTGTGTCCCGGAGCGGCACCCGCGCCTTGCTCTTCAAAATTCAACTTCACGTTGATTTCCATCCGTAAAACGGCACACCCTTGGTGTGGCTTCGTATGGTTTGGAGCGTATCAGCGCGGAATTTTGAAAAACAATGGTATGTTTTCACGCGCCTATGAGCGGTGCTCATAGATGCCCTTCTGACGCGGGCGCCGACCCTGTCCCCGATTCAAATGGCTAAAGCGACAAGAAAGCGGGACACCATGTTGTAAGCGGCCACCGTAGCAACCGCCTCCACCGTTTGAGCTTCCCCGAAGTAGCCCTTCAGTTCGTCGATAACTTCCGCATCCACGCTCACATTGCGGGTCGACTGGTCGGTCAACCGGATCAGTGCAAGCTCCTGCGGATCAAACACCGCGCTAGCGGGACTTTCCGCTTTGACCTCCTGCGCCTTTTGCTCGCTACCGCCGGCCGCCAGGTAAGCCGGGTAATGTACGCCCCATTCAAAATCCGCCTTGTTGAGAACCGCTACACGCAACATGATCAGTTCGCGTAACTGGAGATCAAGTTGAAAGTCCGCGCGCACGCGGCGCAGTAGTTCGTTCCAGCCGGTCGCAAGCGGAAAGCTCCTCAGCAGGATGCGGTCAATACCAATCAACTCACCGTTCGGACGGCGCGCCCGCATGCCTGCAAGCAGATCAGCCGGAACGTCGTCTCCGTCCCGCCATGGTGTCACTCGTACGTCATTGCTCATTAGATTCTCCGGTAAACATGATCGCGCGACGGGCGTTGCGCCCGTCGCGCATGCGTCGAACCACATCCACCGCCTGACGCGGTTCGAGCGGTATGTTTGTCGTTGATTGCGAGGCGTCAGGGCTTCATGACGTCGCCGTCATAGAGCATCTGGTAATGCTGCTGGCCACCGGCGCGGAACGTATCGAAACCGTTCTCCAGAAACGCCGAAACCAGATTGGCGCCGACCAGCAGAATGAACAGCGCTGTCGCTGCCGATCGAACCTTTGGAAACGTGCCAGCGGATGGGGACTCTTCCGCTCCCGCTCCGACAGTAAGAGCCAGCATCGCAAGACAGAACATGATGGCTGCCGTGAAGATGATGTAGGTCCACGTGTACATGTGCAGCCCCATGACAGCCGAGCCTGTCGGCGTCGTCCAGGACGGTGCTTTCGCGAACATGAAAAGCAGACTGATGAGGCTACCGATCAGCGCACCCGCCGCGCTGATCACGTAATTCGACGCCCGGGTTCCATGATGGAGGTTCAGCAGGAAGCCGCTGCCCAGCAACATGAAGCCGACGCGGATGAGATTACAAAACGCACAGGGAAGCTCGCCCAGAGCGAACTGATAGTAGAACGCGCCAAGCAGGACAATCGAGATTCCCAACAGCGCTGCGGCATCGATGGCTTTCAGGTGTCGTGTGTCGATCGTCATCACCATGACCCCAGCGTCGCGAGATCGGGCACGTGATGGCGTCCATGGTGAACGGTCCATATCACGACCAGCAACGAAGAGACGATCCAGAGAATTCGAGCAATTTTCTGGTTGCGCAGCGAAGTTAGTGCGGCAAGAAACGCCACCAGCACCGGGATAAATCCAATGTACATTCGACAATACCTTTTGAGCTGGATGAAAAGAGCAGGATTGCAGAAGATAATTTATCTCGATGCCCGAGAACCGTCTGTTGACCAGCGGTCGATCTGTATCGATGAATCGCCAATGGTCAGACGCGTGGGTACCGATGCCTTCTAGCGAAGCTAAACGCCGCTGCAGCGCCAGAAGCGGCGGCCCGAAAAGACGAGCGTCATACGAGCGCTGCGGGATACCATCGCTGATGGCTATACGTATTGAAGCGATGGTGGCCGGCACCGGACTGGAAAATGTCGCAGCCGCTGTTTCTGCTTCCGAAGGTGAGGCATCGCCATTGCCGTCGAAACACGCGGAACTGCCGGTGGCACGTTATCGGGCCAGGCGCTGGAACATCGCGCAGGGTTCACAAAGCTCGTGGAACCCCGGTTATCCCGGGCTTTGGACAGCGGCTGGTAGATTGTCACGCTCTGGCAGGCGCATCACCGAGCCACGTGCGCGATGGCGATGAATACACGGTACCCCGACACCATAGGTGCGATGTTTGCGCAATGCTGCACTGACTCAAGCGAACGTCCGCCCTGTCGTTAGCACAATCCGGAAGCGGACATCGCCCGACTTGAGTCTGCGCAAAGCCGCATTTGCCTCTTCGAGTGGCATCACCTCGATCATCGGCCGCACGTTTGCGAGCACGCTAAATGCCAGCGCCTTTTCACTCTCGAATGGCGTTCCGGTAATTGAACCAACTATGCTGCGCTGTCCCGCGACGATCTGGCCAATAGATATCGACAGAGGGTCCTTCCCGACACCAAGAAGAACCAGGCGTCCTTCCGAGGCGAGTCCCCCCGCGACAGCTGAAACAGCATCGGAATGGGTGATCGTAGAGATAATCGCCGCAGCGCCGCCCATCTCCTGCAAGCTGGCAGCAGCGAACGCCTCATTGCAGTCGATGTATCGATGAGCACCCAGTGCAATCGCGTCGCCGGCAATGTCCTCGCCGCGTCCGAGCGCGACAACGTGGAAACCCATACGGCGCGCGTACTGGATAGCCATGTGTCCAAGTCCGCCAACGCCGAGAACCGCGACGAGATCGCCCGCCTCCGCACCACACTTTTTGAGTGCATTGAACGTTGCGATTCCCGCACAGAGGATAGGCGCCGCATCTTCAGATGCAAGTTCGTCTGGTATCGAAACGAGCCCGGTGGCGCGGGCAAGCATCATCTCGGCGTAGCCGCCATCACGGCTCACGCCAAGAACCGGTTGGTCAGAGCAAAGCTGGAAGCGCCCCTGACGACATTGCTCGCATGCATTGCAATGACCGCCGAGGCGACCGACACCCACTCGTTGCCCGATCTTCCATGGGGCGCCTACGTTGGCACCCAGCGCCACGATTCGACCGACTACTTCGTGCCCGGGCACGCGAGCAGGCTCGCTTGCAGGGTTGGCGCGTGCGATATCGGCTGCGTCGGCACCACAAACGCCGCAAGCCTCGACGCCAATCAGCACTTCGCCGGGACCTGGCTCAACGGTCGGCCGTTCAACCAATTCAAGCAGCCCGGGTTGCGTGATTTGCATGGCGCGATAACTTGCGTGAAGACTCGTGTTCATGACGATTTCCATAGAATATTAAGTGTCGGGGAGCGCGCTAATCGCCGTTCAAAGCGCTCGCACACCCCGCTCGGCGGCATCAATCGCACCAGCGAGATATCCGGGATACGCATGCGACCACTCGCTGCCGATCCCGGTCATGCGCCCTTGCCATGGACCGGCCGTGGCAGACGCCGGCGCGCTTGGGGCATGTATGGACGACTCAGTCAGATCCGACGCAGTCGCGGTCAAAGGGTCGATCGACCAGTCCTTCAGCCCTTCCGCGATCGGCTCTCCAGCCTCCGGGCCAAATAGTCGTTTCAGTTGCGCTCGGCAGTGCGCGCGGAGCTGTTCCGCCGGTACATTTGCCCGCAAGCGGGCCGGAAGGCCAACAAATCCGAACAACGCCCCCTGCGCACCCGGCATCGACGCATCATGTATCTCTGCCAGCGGACCACGCGCGCTGCGCGCTTCGCCTGACAGCCCTTGCGCGCGCCAGAATGGCTTCTCGTAGACGGCGAGGTATTTCGCGTGCGGAGCCATCCAGGTCGCAGTTCTCTGCCAACGATCTGATAGTTCAGGAGGCAGAAGTGGCGCGAATTTGAGAGTTTCTGATGCGAGTCGCGGTGGCATAGCGATCAATACATGCCCCGCGTGCCAGGCTCTCGTCGAACCAATCGTATCCTCGCTCACAACTTCGATTCCGTCGGCCGATGCCCGCATGGAACAGACACGCTGACCGGTGTGAACGCGCTTTCGATCCACGTGTTTGTGAAGCGCATCGATCAAAGCGCTCATCCCGCCGAGCACCCGCCTGCCTTCCTGCGCGAAGCAGTCCGCGACGCGGTGCGGTACGCGTTCGTCCGCTCTCTCGAATAGCAGGTCACCCTTCGCGTACTGCTCGAATGTGTTTAACCCGAGTTCCGCAATGAGTTCACCGAGCCGTGGCTGCATCGAAGGCCAGAACCAGGTTGGCCCAAGATCGAAGCAGGATGAGGCCGCTACCGATTCGCTAACGGATGAAAGCGCAAGGACACGGCCGCCGACGGTCTCCCGGGCCTCGAGCAGCGCGTAGTCATGCCACCCTTTTCGCTCCAACAAATAAGCTGCATACAGTCCGCTGAGGCCGCCACCAACGATCACAACGCGGGCGGCGCTCATCGCGGTACCTCCCGGGGTGAGTGAAGTAAATGCCCTGTCTTGAGATAGAACGTTGCTCCCGCGGCACCTGCAACGATGTCCGGGCGGGATGGTGCGGGCAGACGCAGCCACGCTCCGCGTGAGTAGGCCACGTCATCCAGTAGCAGCGTGCCGGACACAAGCAGTAACTCTGCGCCATTGGCAGGGCCACTGAAAACGGATTCGCCTGCCTCAATGCGCTGCATGCTCACCTGCTCATCGTCAAATGTGTGCAGCCAACAGATACTTCGACGACCCACATTTGACCACACCGCTGGATCTGTCGTGTTGATGCGAACTACGGCGTCATCTCCCGCTGCGAACTGTTGAAGTTTGACGAAGATTGTTGCGCCGTCGGAACTGAACGGTCGATGCGACGATTTTGGCGGGTTGCGCAGATACCAGCCGGTCGGGTAGTCACCCTCATCGTCCGAGAAAGTCCCACTTAGCACAAGAATCTCTTCTCCCCCCGAATGTGTGTGTCGAGCAAACTGCGAACCAGGTGCATATCGCACAATGCTTGTGGCACGTGCAACTTCGCCGCCAATCCTGTCCAGCAGTACGCGCTCCACACCGGCCTGAGGCGAGGCGAGCCATGCGTAATCTTGCGAAGCAAGAATGGCACGCCGCGAAAAATCCGCGTTTACAAGCACAAACATTACTCCGATATGATCTGAAGGTGGTTTTGCTGCTTTTTCAGTTGTCCGCATGCAGACAACTGCAAGTCAAAGACACGCCAGGAGGTTACGCGACCTGATATAGGCGCACGTCCAGCGCGGCCTCCAGCAACGGTTTGAGGCCTTCTACCACGTCGTTCGTGAAAAGCGTACTGCCGAGGTAGGCATTCGCAGTCGCCTCTGTTTCGAAGCCGTGCAGAACCTGCACATCTTCATCGCGAACGAGCAATGCTTTCGATTGCGCTGCCTCGATAGTCGTCAGGAAAGGCTGCTTGTACCTGCCGTAGATCTCAGATGCAGCAGCGCGATTTGGTGCCGCGATCTTGAGGGTAATCTGAAGATAGAACACTTGACTCTCCGGTTAGCGGGAATTTGTCCGGTACACCGACGTCGTCATTCTTCGCGTTAATACGCTGTGACGCAAACCAGAAAAACTGCGCGTAATTGATAGAAAAACTATCGCCTACGCGATCCGGGTCTGAATCAAGACTGGCTGCCTAAGACTCAATTGCCGGCCGCCCAGCCAGCGACTTGCTTCGCGTTTGGGTCCTGTGCGCGACACAGCTGACCACCGACCACACCGCTTGCGCAGAATGCCCAATGCAAGCCGTCACGACTTCGATGGACGCCAGTGAGGATGTACTTGCTGTAGCGCGCAGAACCACATCCTGTCGACAACACCTTTTGAACTGGACGAAAGGGGCGGAATTGCAGACTGGAATGTATCTTGATATGCGAGCGGCGTCTGTTGACCAACGGCCGATCTGCATCGATGAGTCGCCAGCGGTCAAGCGCTTGAGTCGAGAGGCTCGACAGGCGGCTATTGGGCCATGAGCGGCCGCTCTAGAAAACAATGTCGCAAGACCGCTTCGGGTCGATATGACCCACTGGGTTTTGCGCCGTTAGCCACGCTCCTCCTGCGCAATCGCCCGCAAGAGCTATCGTAAGTCTCAGCCTCGACTGTGAAGCTGTTCGCCTTTGCGAACGCGAGAGTCTTCGTGCCGAGGGCGTGTGAATAGCGAGACTAGTGGGGTTTCCGAATTTGTGAGCAGGTTGCCCGTTGCCTTGCCACCGAAGCGGTCCTTCAGGGCGAGATCAGAAACCTGTCGCGGTTCTTTGCGTTCTTGATCCAGTCAGGCGCCCGTCCCCTGCCCGACCACGTGGCCCCCGTCTTGGAATCACGATATTTGGGCGGCAAGACACCCGCGGCAGTCTTTCGCGGGCGGCCGCGCCCACGGCCGAAAATGTCCCGCTCCGTAAACCCATAATCGGCCACCTTTGCCCGGATATCTGCGAGGACTTCCTCGAACTCCGCAGCCCGGGCCGCCGCCGCCTGCTCCTCGAGCCTGGCCATCTGTGCTTTCAGTTCCTTGAACGTCGCCAAGATTGCCTCCCAGACACGAAACACGATGACGGCGATCATAGCCCGCTTCATGATGACGCGATCGGTGGTTGCCCGACCGGTTGCGTTCCGGCAAACAGGACCTCATCTAGGAAAACAGTCCCTGCTGCCGCACGTCCCACGGCGGCAGCAGCGAGGCCTTCGCGCTGCGCGCGAAGATAAGCACGCAGGGCAGGTCCAGCCGCCTATGCGAAAGCAAGGTATGGGCTCCCGCGCCCATATCCGGCCACCCATGGGCGATGGGTGCGTGAACAAGCCCGCTCGCATGTTGCGTGCCGTTTCCCCCGCTATACTCCGCACGTTTCTTCTTCAACCCAACGATCATGAAGCGAGTCTCGGTGCGGCGGTCCCCGATCCACGGCAAGGGCGTTTTCGCCCTGCTTGCACTGTCTGCCGGCGAGCGCATCTTCGAATACAGGGGGCTCGTCACGACCTGGCGTGAGGCGGCGCGGTATTACGCGCGTCGCGAGGATACCGGACATACCTTTCTGTTTGGCCTGTCCAATGGTCGTGTCATCGACGGCGGCCGCGGTGGTAACGGCGCACGCTGGCTCAACCATGCCTGCGCGGCAAACTGCGAAGCCGTTGAAGAAGCGGGCCGCGTGTATATCGAGGCAACGAGGCTCATCCAGCCCGGCGAGGAGCTGTTCATCTTCTGTGGCCACAGAATTCATCGACTACGCGCTTGAAGTCTCGGCAAAAGCGCGCGATTCAGCCAGCGAGTACGCCTGTCGCTGTGGCGACAGGCGTTGCCGCGACACCATGCTTGCTCCGATCTAGGTTCGCGCTGCGCAGACGGTTCCCATCAACGCAGTACGCGGCGACTGCGGGGCCAGTGCCACTACGCGCGGAAGCTTCCGCACATCAGCCACAACGAACGCGTCAAAGCCCGTGGTCCGCACCGCATGTGACCGTTGGAACATTATTTGTTCAACGCGCCGTTGCCGCCGAAGTGCCGGTGTCGGCGGCGGTCATTCGACATCGCGGCGCAGATGGTTGACAATCGCCCTTGCGGTCCAATAAAACTAAACATTCCATGAGCAAATCGAGGCTTGAACAGATTCGGAACTATGGTATCGCAGCCGTGTTTTCGATCATCTTGGCGTTCCCGCTCTCAGGTGTGACCATGGCCGTCTACATGGCCGTCTACATGCTCGTATTCAATCCCTCGGCTGTGTTCCAGCGCCCCTTGGCGACTTTGATGACGGCACTGTTCATCGCCGTCTGGTATGGCGTAGCTATCCCGGTTTCTGGTGGCTTCCCCGTAACCGACGAGGGAGGAATACATCGCATGAACGCATATCCTTTCATCATCGCGACGGCGGCTATTCTGTTTTTCATCTTTTGCCGGGGAAGGCGCTGGTTTCGGCGACCGGCACGACCGTCGGGCGCGGCGTAGGGCACCGTGCGGTCATGAAGCGTCATTCGCTCGTACCGTCGCACAGACATTCGGGCGTCGCCCCCAATCGGGAACCGGCCATTGATTTCGCAACGTTGATGCGTTGCATCGGCCATAGCTGCCGTTGGCGCGGCAATCGACCAACCGCCGCTATGGTCAGTCTCGCTGACGCCAGAGCCGCGAATCTTAACGGCAACGCCGCACCCGGGGACGGACGGCGTAACGTAAACACGCGCGACCGCTCAATCTGCGCGATCTCACTAGTACCAGTTAGCGCCAAGAACCACTGACGAAAAGCATTCTGGACAACGTGCAGAAGACTCTCCGCGAGTTAGCGTGACGGAGAAGCTAGTTCCGCATCTCTGGCAAGCGCCGTTGACAGCCATCGTTCGTGTGATCCGAACACCATTGCTTTTCAAAACATCGGTTTCCACTTCTCCAACTGCTGTTCGGCATAGCAACAACTCTTCTCGATGTTCCAAGAGCGCATCAGAGCCAGCTATGCGTACTATCGTTCCGATAGCGTGGCTAACTGTGCATTTGAACCATTCCTTCCCCGCCTTCAATTCGGCAAGAGCCACATGAACTCGCTGTTCTACCTCGCGAGGCTGAAGCACCAATATGTCATATTGAACCTTGTAGGGCTCCGGTACGCCGGTGCTAGCCAATTCCTTAGCGCGTAAGGCCGGATCCTTGATTGAATATCCAATCTTTACCAAGTCCGGCATAGCCTTGTTGGTGATGACGTAAACCCAGCCCCGAATTGTCGTCATGATTCTGCGAGTAAGGGAAACCCCAGTTTGCTTTCTTGGATTAGCGCTGCAGCACTGTCGACTGCTAATGCACTGGAACTCAGTTCGACGGTACAGATTAGACACTTGTTTCTGCCTCTGTATGTTCTCTCGCGCACACGAGGCAGGCGGACTCCGCGACGGGGTACGACATCGACCGAAGGAGTCTGCACAAAACGGATTCTGGTTGATCTCGCTTCTTTCTGACGTCTGCGAACTGATTGACCTTACGACTGAATGGCCGTGTTCCTCGCGTTCGCCAGTGCGGCTGTTCAGAGTCGTCTACAGAAGTTCAAGGTCACAGAGCTTCCGAAACTCGGATGATCGGTCTCCCACTTCCGAGTTCAGCCAGTCGGCCGACATTTGCAGGACTCCGTGCGAAGGCGGCGGACGTCGGGTTTCCACGTGGTTGCGGACCTATATGACTCCGGCTTTACAATGCGCACACAGCACCTACCCAAACAATCAAAATGGGCGAATACGAAGACAGGGCGAAACGCCATGGCCTCGACGTGTCGTTCTTTCAATCGCTGCAGACGCTAAGGATTGAGGTGCCGATAGCAGCCGGAGTTGATATTGGATTTTCGACGTCCCCCGCAACTGTTTTGACAAGATGTTTTTCAGGATTGCGTCGCTATCAAATCGCGCCGAGGCTGTTTGTGTTTGGAAGGCATTCCAAAGCCGTGGCAGACATTTTGCGCGACTGCGAGCGTATCAACTCTTTATTGATTTACGTTTTGGATAACTATGCGTTTAGCATAGAGCTAAACAATTCTACGTTGACTACGCGCGTCAATTTGATGGCAGGCTTTCCGAGCAGAGATGGCACTGACGGAGAGCATCTTTTCTCCGCATTATCGGAAATTGCAGGCGAACTGCGCCTCGCTCATTTGGCTGATTCTATGCCGGCCAAACCCACTGGAAACCGGTGGGGTCCCGCCAGAATTCGAACGATAAGCATAATTTGTGCTGGGCTGTCGCCTCTGCTCGCCGTAATACTGCTCTTTGCATGGTTTATTCATCACTCTCCGTCGCTTTTGCACAGATAGCATAGACCGCATTAATTCTGTCACCGTTGCGACAGCAAATGTGTGGAGAATCCACGGACGCGAGACAACCACTTCGACAAGGCAACGCGGAGAACTCTCTACTGGTCTAGAACCTGGAACCACACGTCAATCTAGGTCGAAATCGGTGGCGGCACGTGTGCTGCATTAATGGCATATCATCGCCGCATCAAGTTCCTTTGCGTTCGACGGACAGTAAAATCGGGGATGAGGACGGCAATGAAGCTACTGCACCTGGTGATGGGAACAACGGTTCTCTGGGGACTCGTTGGACAAGCCTTTGTTGTACGCGCTAAGCCGGCCGAAATCGAGTTCCACGCCCACGAAGAGGCCGAGCAGAATCGGCTAATTGATAAGCCGACACTCAATCCATCCGCGCAAAGGCTCGTCGTCATTAAAGGGCGTAAGGACTCCAATCTTGAGTTGTGGTTCGCGCTTACTTACACCACGCAGGCAAAACAATGTCAGACACAAACGCTTGCTGGTCGTGTGATGGGAGCGCCAGATACTGCCCAGGAAGTCATTGATTGGCTCCGTGTTCCCGCCGGGCAGACAGAGTACTCGGTACGCTTTTTTCTGGATCGCTACTTGCCAGGGCGTTGCAATTGGCGATCATTGGCGCTTCTCCGCACTGTTTTCGATGCGGCTCAAGGTGCGAGACCGGATGGGCAAAGTGCAGTCGTCGTTTTCAGGCCGGACGGAAGGCTGAGCACAAAATTCACCTGGGTCTGTCGTCGCAAGCCAACCCAAGATTCTCGGGGCAAGGAAGCGTGGCTTACGTGCTCGAAGGTCGGACCATTTTCACCGGAAACGACGATCATTTCGGATGAAGGGGGGCAGGTTGAGGCGAACTTTACATTCGCACCGGATTGAAGTGAGTCATTGGCGCCGAATTGCCGTGCGCCCCACTCCGAAGATGTGGCGATTGTGTCTCGTGCGGTGATTCAAGGAGCGTAAGGCAAACCCGTATGACCCTTGATGGCCTCGCTGAGGCGTCGGCTCGGACTTTTCGCTCGGACCAATCGCGCGAACCGGCCTCATTCAGGATCCGCTCCGTTGAGAGGTGGCTATCACTGCCTCGACCTCAAATCGCCCGAAATTTAGTTTCGTTTGTCAGTGGTCATATGCCGATGTGTGAGGCCGCTGATTTGTGCTCAAGGTGCAGCTATATCGCTAACGGGCATTAGCGATATAGCTGCGTTTTTCAACCGAACTGCGCGTGCGCTGATCAAGCCGCTGGAATCCCGGGAGGTCCTTCTGCGATGCGAAGTGTCAGATTTAATACGGACTAAGGCGAAGTGACGTTCTTATTGCGCTCGGAGTAGAAACAAAACGTCGGCGTCGAGAAGCGCCGCCACGTCGAGGCCGCCCTAGTGACAAACTTATTACGGCCTACGCCCGACGTGAGGGCCTCTTGCTGATCTCATATCGCGTAGGGTGTCGTGGCCGGAGAGTAATCAGGCGAAGAGGCAGCTTGTCGACGGCCACCCTCCTCCAGCTCTGGTTCGTTCTTCTAGTCCGCGTGCCTCTGCCTAACATGGCCGTGTTATTTCACACGGCCATGTTAGAACTGTCGAGGGATGCAGGCAGGGCCTGAGCGAGTCACGCTGTGCCCTGACCACGCGCCACGTCCGGCACAATGCCAAGATTGCGCTCCCACAGCGCCTTCAGGATTTGCTTGCCAAGCACGCGGGTATTTTTGATGCGCTGCGAGGCGTAGGTCAGCGGGACATCCAAGCCATAGGCCTCGTTTGTGCGCCGCAGTTTCGGATGCGCATCGACTTCCTGATCCTCTTCGACATCAAACACCTTCACGGTTTCGTCCCCGTACCGCACGATCAGATAGCGTTCGCTGTCGAGCTCGACAATGCGTTGGTCGGTCGCATCCGTTGCATCCAGACTCGGGAGCCGCCGCTTTTCCGCGGATTCCGAAACGATTTCGCGTTGAAGGAACAGAACGAACGCCTTGAGCGTGTGGCGAATGTAGTCGGTGATCGGCTCGATCTCGGCGATGGCTTCGCGGCGAAGCAGTTCACGGATCAGGTCGACAATGGTTTGCTGATGCTCAGCGGCCGGCGCTCGCCAGCGCATCCATGCTTTTCGGTGCGCGTCCTGGCCATCGAGTTCCAGGGTGCCAAACTCGTCTCGCAGTGCGCCCGATTCGCCCGGAGGCGTGAGGAACACCACCGTGATGGGCGCCGGGTCCGCCTCCCGAATAGCGGCGCTTACGCAGGCAAACTCATCAGCCAGTTGCGTGCGCTGAGCAGAGGACGCCTTCACCTTGTTCTCGACGATCAGATGATGGGCCTTCCGCTGGCCCTCCCCTTCGCCCGTCATGATCTGGACATCGATGTCCACGGTCCGGGGATTTTTGCCGGATGCAGTTGGGCCGACGAGAGCATCTGTCGTCGTCTCACCGTCGGACCGCGTGCGGCGCCTGCGGCGATCGGCCTATGCATCAGCCCGGACATTCCAACGTCGGCTCGACAACCGACCATGGACATTGAACTAGCTACGCACTGGGTACGCAGGGCCGCTGGGGTTTGCCCAAGCGCTGGGTAAGCGAGTATCAACTCCCTCTGGGTGGGGCTGCGTGCCGATGGCTTTCTTAGCGTCTTGCGTATCACGGTTCGCCTCGCTTGGAAGACGGTAGTGGCACGGCGTGCCGCTAAGCGTAGGCGAATTCGGGAATTTCGCAACTTCCCGCGGGCTCAGGGACACGCCAGCGCCTCTAGCGGCGCCGGGTTGGTCAATCCCGCGGTTCCTCGTCGGCGAGGCCGAAATATCCTCTTCGGCTCTCGAGCCAGGTGATCTCCCCGTCATGGTCCTCCAGTGCGGTCAGCTCGGCTTCGGTCAGGCTGAGCGTCTGCAAACCTCCGAACTCGTGGAATTCGTCGGCGCTCTGGTGGAACTGCTGCACGCGGATTTGGGGCATGGTGGCTCTCCGCTTTGGGTGTGGGAGAGTCGATTCTAGTCAGTCCGCATCGGGTCTGCTTGACTTTGATGTTAGCGTTTTCCGACAAAGATAGTTAGGTAAGCGAACAACCTGTTTCGGCGTTGGCCAGCGTTCGCGCAGGTTCAGATCGTCCTGCGCAATATCAATAGGAAATACTCATCGACTATCTGTTCGGAACCGTACGCATGGCCGCAAAAATTGCCCTTTAATTTTACCGAGCCGTTGATAAAGTGAAGGGAAACTGAATGACAACTGTAAATACCAATCAATTTCGGGACCTGTCTTACAGCATCGAGGTAGTTAAATCGCGTTGACGATCCGGATAATCAGGAGACGATAAAATGCCCGCGTTCGATGGAACCGTGCTTGTCCCTGGGTCAACCGCCACAGCGTCCATTGCGGCGGTTCAGGCTCAACTCACCGCGCGTGGCTACGCGAGCGGCACCAATGGAAACTTCGATGCGGCCATGGAATCGGCGGTCAAGCTGTTTCAGGCACAGCATTGCGACGAAAGCGGACTGCCGCTCAAAGTGGACGGACAGATAGGTGTTCATACATGGAATGCCCTTTTCGGCGCGACACCCGTAGATGTGCAGCCGCTCGTCCCCTTGCTCGCACAAGCGATCGCCGTCGCGTCGAGCCAGGTCGGCCAGATGGAGGTCCCGCACGCATCGAACCGTGGTCCCATGGTTGACCAGTATCTCACGAGCACGGGTGTTTCGTTGTCCGGCACGACCGACAGCCGGGCCTGGTGCATGTGTTTTGTCTACTGGTCGTTTCTGCAGGCGGCGCGTCAATTGAATCGATCAACCCCACTGCCCAAGACAGGCGGTTGCATCAACCACTGGCAACTCGCCGGGAATCGAGACAATGTCACTCGCGTCACCGCAGCATCCGCTCTGAAAAACCGGGCGTTGGTGCAACCCGGCATGATCTTCATTCTCGACTTTGGCAGCGGCCTCGGCCACACCGGCATCGTCGAAACCTTGCTTCCAGGAGGTGGTCTGCAAACGATCGAAGGCAATACCAACACCGACGGGTCCCGGTCCGGTGTCGGCGTTTTCCGCCTGACGCGAAGAAAGCTGACAGATGCCGCGCTTGTCGGCTTCGTCGACTATTCTCATGCGTAGGTTGCAGCGGCGTCGGACCAGCGGCTTGAGCGTCACACAACGATCCTTCGAGTGGTTCTGACGGACACGATCAATTATCGGAGCGCGCCATGCCGACGGCAAATCCCGATTCGTATCACCCGATCATCTACATCCGTGGTTTCGCCATGAACAAGTCGGACATCGACGAAACCACGGCGGACCCCTTCTGCGGCTTCAATTCTGGATCAACGGTTTATCGAGCGCGTCCCGGCAATACAGAAGCGGCGCGCTTTGTGTTCGAGTCGCCTGTCGTCAGGCTCGTGGCGAATCATGATTATGTGAATGTGGTCAGCGAAGGCATGGATCTTTCGAGCCCGACTTTTAATGAACCGGTGCCGCGCCGCTCGATTGTGATTTTCCACTACTACGATCCAGCATCGACGCTTCTCGGCAATGGCGTCGTCCCACCGATCGAGGAATTTGCGAGAAAACTGAGCGACCTTGTTGCACGTTTGCGAGATCTGGTCCTGTTGACGAACGGCGCTTACGACGATCCGAAGCAGTTCCGCTGTTTTCTCGTTGCCCATTCCATGGGCGGACTCGTCGCGCGCACGTTCTTGCAGAACAAGCAGTGCGATCCGAATGGCGTCGCCAAAACGGTGAAGAAGCTCTTCACTTATGCGACACCGCACAACGGTATCGAATTCGGCGGATTCAATGTGCCGAGTTTCTTCACGAATCATCAAATCCAAACCTTCAGCCGTTCCGTGATGGGCAAATACCTCGGGTTGGTTCCGGCCTGGCAGAATCAGACCGACGACGTCGCACGCTGCCCCGCAGACGCGCTCGACCCCGCGAATATCTTCACGTTGATCGGTACGAACCGACTCGACTATGAGGTAGGCATGGGCTTGTCCCGCACCTTCGTGGGAAAAGGGAGTGACGGGCTCGTTCGCATCCAGAATGCCGATCTGAAGGGGTTCACGGTCGATGCGGCGGGCAATCAGGTGGAATCGCCGTGCGCCAAGGCCTTTGTTTATCGTAGCCATTCGGGTTACTTCGGCATTGTCAACAGCGAGGAGGGTTATCAAAACCTCCAGCGCTTTCTGTTTGGCGACTACCGCGTTGACGTCTGGCTTGAGGTGGAAGATATCGTCATGCCGGCCGGCGATCTTGCCAATGCGGATGCCGCCGGCACCCTCGAGGCAAAGTATCCGGTCGACGTGATCATCTCCCTGCGCAACAAGCGCTGGTTCCTGACACGCCGTATTGCTGAGGAAGACTCGTCAGCCGTGTTCGAACACCAAGACGTGCGGGCACAACGCGGCAAGACACCTGTGCTCGAGAAGGCGCTTTCGACGATCTTCATGGCGAACTGGGGAAAGCTGGACCCTACGAACCCGACCGTGGCGTACCGCGTGCAGTTGGCGGTGCGCACGCCGGACTATCAGATCGGCGGACGAGACGCCAATATGGATCATTTCGAAGGCAGCAGCATTTTCGCGGATGCGGTAATCGTCGAACTCGACACCAGTCATGTGCCCTGGACCGCGTCTTACTGGTGGGAGAGCGCGCAGACCGCCACGGGCGCCCCTTCCACGAAGACACCACTGACGCTGCAACCGCTGCACGCCGGAGCCGCATCGCCACTCGTTGCGCGCATCACGGTGGAGGGCGGCTCCGGAATCAAGTTCAAAGGGGCTTTGAAGTTCATCGCGAGCCCTTGGGCTTGAATAACGACAAGTATCTATTGCATGCGGGCCAGCGGGGGCGGGGCCCGCTCTTAGTCTGGGTGTACGTGCGCTCGATAACATACGGCGCGCTTAGTTTGCTCTCTACTTAGTAGAAAACCTGCATAGCATACCTAACCATTTAATTTTTAGCCACCGTCGAATATCGAGGCCGCCCCACGGTGCGAGATAGCCGCTTCGGTGGCCCGCCCGGTAGTGCATGCAGTGAAAAAACAAGGAGACCAGCCATGGGCCCTCGTTGCACTGTAAAAAGGCGGCATTCTTCTGCTCTCGCTTCATCGCCCTACCCCGCACACCTCGCTCAGTCCTTAAAACATTGCCGCCCGATACGCGCATTGACCATTGCCGCAAGCCTGAGCGCGGCACTCATCACAAGCGGGTGCGCGATTGCGCCGGCCAGCCTGGTCGGCACGCCGCCGAAACCGATAAGCGACGCCTGCGTCACACCTGAAAAGGCGGTAATCGCAAGAACTCAGTCTGGGCCTGACCGGTTACAGAGTTCCCTCGACCGCGTACGCGCAGAACCAATATTCCACTCCGTCGCAATTCCAGCGCCGGACGAGCTGAATGGGCTAGTCACCGAAGCTAGCCGAATTGTCGAGATTGCCAGGACTCAAGCCGCCGCAACGCTTGCAAAGACGCAGACCGCCGCCGCAAATGCCGGCAAGCCTGACGCAGCCGACAATACCGTGAAGCCGCCGATTACGGCAACCGGCAACCCGCCGGAACCGCCGGACGAGGTCGAGAATGTGCTGCTCACGCTGCTGCCGTGGGCTGGCACGATAGACCCGATCCAGGCGGACGCGGCTGCCTACGCGCACCAGGCCGGTGGCGTACTTCAATTTGCCTCCCTGAAAGCAAAGGGGATGAACGCCCTGTTGCCAAACGCACAACAAGCCGCCAATACAGCGTCCAATCAGCAGAAAGGCAGCCGGATCATCGCGTCGTTCGACGTGGTCGAACATCGCGAGAAGTTCCGCGACCTGACAACACTCGCTTCGTTCCGGGCCTTCCATCTGCTCGCGTTACTCAGCGCCGCGCATCTTCATAAGCTGCTAACAACGAATCCTGCCATTGAGGATGACAAGCTGGATACGGAAGTCCGTGTCTTCAACGTCGCGCGCTTTCTGTCCGCGTACTTCGACGCCTATTTTCGCGGCGGGCAGTTTCTCCAGGTGAGCTTCGACGAGAAGGACTTCGTGGCAACCCTTGCAACCCGCATCAAACAGCAGCTCCCCAAACCCGGGAATGCGTCTCCTACCGCCGAAGCAATCGCGGCATGGCTGCAACCCGCGTTCGACCAGCCCGATGAACAGAGCTTTGTCAGGAGCCTGGCCTCGGACTTTCACAATAACCTCCCTGCTAGCGGTATCGGCTCACTCACTGTCGTGCAGATTCAAGCCTTGCTGCAACCTGCGTTCGACAATCTCTGCAAGCAGGCTGGACACACGAGCAGTACCTGCCTGTCCACTCCAATGGGCAAGTCGGCTTTCGTGACGCGCGCGGGCCTGAGCGTCCAGTTCTCGGGAGTGAGCTTCGCGATTGGCGGAAAGGATTCCATTGGCATTAGCCATACCTATCCGCAGGTGGCGAATTTCGGTCCGCAGTTGATTCGGGTTTTCGTCGAAGCGCTTTTCGACGCGAACGGGCCGCACCCGCCCGCAGTGCCGAATTCAACGGCGTGCGATCCGGCGAACAACCTTTTCCGCGGCGACGAGTGCGTCACGGCCGGCACACCCGCAGACCTGCGACGGCAGCAAATCGACATGATTTCGGCCGGCGCGGAGGCCCTGTCTTCCTCCGAAACCGGCGTCATCATCAGAGGCGCCGGCTGGGCCTCGCTCAACAACGAGCTGGTCGCCTCACTGCTGGAGACGCTCGTGGGAGTGAATGCGCGAAAGATCTCCGAGAAGGTTCTTTATTCCGTGAGCGAGAAGCTGGAGTGCCCGCTTACCACCGCCGGGCTACACGTTGACGGCGACTGAGATTGCGCGCCGATTGACGCAATCATCGAGGACGAAAAAAGTCACCTGCAGATGATCGACCCTGAAAAGTCCGATCAGATGAATGGAGACCAACATGCGATCCGATTGCGATGTGCGTGCCGGACCGACCGCCGTGCGTGGGCCGATACGCGGGCCAGCAAACGGTTCGGCCTGTCCCATAAGACGCGGAACGGCAGCGACTACTGGGTCATCCGGTAACTGGCGACTTACGACTCGCGAGGCAGATTGCATTGCCCCCCCTCAAGTCGAGTCTCGCAGGAGTAGTGAGCCCCATTGGACTAGAGAATGCGGACCAAATCTATCCCTGGGAGCTCGCCGGCCTCAAGTCTAGCAACGAGCTATCCAATCCTACTCTCGGGGAGTTCGCGGTATCGGTCGTACTCGTCATCGTGAAGGTTAAAGGCCGCCGATCCGTCCAAATTAGGCGCGCTGCTGCGCGGCCCGCTCGATAGATAAGTGCTCAACGCTCCTTGCGGCGAATCGGGAAGCGATAACGGCCTTTCCGTGATCCAGGACTGCACATCGTTGACAACGACGGGAAGGTTCTGCAATGAACCATGCTCACCCTTAATATAGCGAAGTTCGATCTTTTCAAGTTCGGCAGAGGCCAACGGCACACGGCCGTCGCCTTCTCGATGCGGATCGCCGGGCATCCGGTGCGTAACCTTGTCGGTATCTTTCCACGATCCAGACCTTCCAGGTTTTCATTCGAAACGTATGCCGTCGCTTCGTCGAACTGTGCCGGGGGTTGAAACTGCTATCCAGCGACAGCGCGAGAGCGTCAGATTTTCTTGAAGGTCGTCGGGATGTCATTGAAACAGCGAGGGCCATGCTGCCATTAGCAAGATGGACCAAGGTCGAAGAAGAGCCAGAATTTCAATTATTCCGCGCGATCGCGTCGGAGACCGACGACCTGCCTGTTGGCGAAGTAAGAGCCTACTGGGCGCCTGAAGCTTTAGCGCGAGAAGATGTCCGTATCCGGGCGGCTGAAGCGCAGTGGAACGATAGAGTGCGGTCCGCAGCCGCGCGACTGGTCGAGCGATACCATTGGACCATCGTCCCGGTGGACGCTTCGCCGTATGAAGAATGAAAAGCACGGTGTAGTGCAACAGAGCTACATCAGGCGGGTTCGGCCAATAGTTGCCATTCTCGCAACAGTCAAAGCCGTCATTCCACCGACCGGTTCACTTCGGAAAAGACCGGATGCTTAATACGGAAAATCAGCTGAAGCGGTCTTACGAACATCGCTCAATGAGAGGCAGGTGTTCGTCGGTGAACGACCTTGCTACTGACACGAACTGTATTCTCGGCCCTGGGCAACGCGAGGCCCTGATCGGCCGAAAGTTTGCAACGTTGCCAAGAGACGAGAGAACTCACCTTAAGATGGACAGACAGGTCGACCAGAGTCACGTCGCGCCGAAAAACCAGCACCGATTTCTATCTAGACTTTTGGAGGCAGATCGTCAAAAACAGTGCAAAAGTGTGCGCCTTCGCGCACTAGGGCATTTCCGAATGCGAGAAACTTGTCTATGGTCTGCGGTTAATGCCCGATCGAGCGTGTTGTATCGGATCGCAAAGTTCGCCTAGTTTGTAAGGGTAGACGTGTCCACCGAAGACGAGCCAAAAGTAAAGCGTTCGTGGAGGCTATTCCGCTTCAGCTCGATCGTGGCCGCTCTGGCCGCCGCGGCAGCCTTGTTTGGGAATGTAAAGACCTTGTCGGAACCCTTTACGGCGGTTAGTTCATTCGTCGGGGAGCGGCTAGCGGCTGTCATCCTTCGTCAGCCCACAATCAGGATACGTTTGGCAAAAGCCCTACTCGCCGATCGGGATGCGCAAAGACTTGCCTGCTTCGACTCGGCGAATCCAATTGATCTCGACGGAAATGGTGTGAAGTCTGACGTTGCCGTCCTTTTCAGGCGTGCTCTGACGCCGGGCGACTGCCAGAATGCCGGCCCTCTCGATGCGGCATTTTATCAATGGTCATGGACGGGATTTAAATTCGTCGGAGATCCTCCTCTTCCTGACGGCTTAACTGCCTGGAACTTTGTCGGGCCTGCAGCTTTTCGAGAAGCTGCAGATTCGTCTTACCCGGTGATACATATCTTCATGCTACGGGACGGTCAAATCAGCGATGTGGGACAGATCGACACTGTCACAGCCGAAGAATATGCCGGAACGGACTATGTCGCGACTGATGATGGAAAAGCCGCATGGGTCGTAACAGCGGCGTCAATATCGAAGGTGTCGTTTGACAGAGACGGAAAACCTTTGATCCAAAGACTCGACGGCAAGGCACTCGTCGCGCAGAATCAGGGGCTTGATCTCTTGTCGTATAGCCCGGAAGGTATCCTGTCCTTTGATGGAGAGCCGCTGTCAGAGGATTCTCCTAAAGCCGGTGATCAATTCGACGTCAGAATGTCACCGGGATATCGGCTTTACCTCCTAGGCTGCAAGCCCGTGAATGGCTTGGATGCTGCCTCGGAGGTGGCCGGTGCATATTCTATGAACTTTGCAAGTAATCCATCAGTTTCTTGTGCGCTCGGTGAAGAGTCGGCGTTCAACGTCAAAATCTCGCCGAAAGAGTTCTAACAGGCTCTGTCTGCACCTCTGTGACCAATCGATGGACCCATTGTGCGATTTCCGTAAATCTCAACGCGCGATGCAAGAGTGATTGCGCGCTTCGTCAACGAAAATCCAAGGCTGCGACTTGGCAAGCTCTTGCGCTTTCTTGCTAGCTGTTCTCGCAAAAGAGGCCTGAATATATGACCGGATATGTCTGTTAGCTGCCCTTGAATGCTCGACCGCGCGACCGTCGGCTGTGGGTCTATTTCGTTGAAAAACTCCCCTGAGAGTCGGATTGTTCGCTATCCTGGAATCCATCAATCGGCGGGAGTGCAACCTGAATTAAGGACATCCGGCATCAAATCGCCAAGAATCACATCGACGCAGTGGCGCTTTGGAAAGGCATTCCGTGCGTCGGTGAGGTGCATTTCAACAGCCTGCTAGGGTACGCCGTATGACGGGTGAATTCATCCACGCGACCTGTGAAGCAAGTACGACATCCGCGGAACGTCCTGGGAAGTCAAGGATCCGTAGGTGCGAATGCACGCTTCGTCGCGTCGTCAAGAATTCCGGTCGTGGGAAGCCCCTTCATTTCCTGAAATCGGCGCAGCGCGGATTGGGTGGCGGCGCCCATATGGCCGTCGACGGGCGCACTGTATAGACCGGTCGCCTTTAGCTTTTCCTGCAGCAACGCCGTTTGAACAGTTGATTGGAGACCGGCAACATTCTGCGCCGTCTTCCCTGCGATATCTTGCGCCTGTGACGCACTATTCTCAGCACGCTTTGCTATGGTCTCAACCTGATCCAACCTGGCGCTCATCCCTTTGCCGTCGATCGAGACGTCCACAGATTTCCATACGGACATTCCGACGAGAACAACTCCAAGCAGCGACATACAGCTCCCACCCAAACCGAAGGAGCGATGTTTCACATACACGTAGACGACAGCCACTATCATTAGCGCGCCGAGAACAAGCCCGATCAGAAATGCCGGATTGCTTGGCATAAAGTCTCCTTCGCACAAATGTGAACCGATCCTAGTCTGTCGGTTGTATTGGCTCAACGATTACCGTCGACACTCGGTGCAATTCGCGAAGCAATAGAATCGATGCACCCGAAGTTATCGCGATGCACAGTACAATCAGAATCCCCACCAGATAAGCAACTGCCGATGTACCTCTCAGGGTAAGGAGTAACAGTATCGTTGAGCCGATCGGTAATACTCCGATGGAGATAAAGCTAAGGATGCTCGAGAGAGCGTCACTATGAAGACCAACCCATGGGTAAACAAGGGCATTCGGATCCTTATTGCTAGTGAGCGCGCGTAGCATCATACGGATGTTCGAAAGGAGATATAAGCAAACAAGTAGAACAGCAAACGGTGCGGTGATCGACAGAGTGCTCTTTTCCAAGGTCTGGCCTAATACTGTTATCGTCTCCTCTGCTTTTGCGGCTTTATCCCTCAAATACGACGTCGCCGCATCCACAGTCTGCCCAGAAATTTCATCCGACACACGCCCCAGATGTGGAAACGCGGAGTCGAAACTATCAACGAACAACCGTAGAGACCCTGGCCACGGAGTTCTCGGCGAGGAAAACCACATCTCACCAGTCTTTTCCCACAGCCACATATCTATCCGGCGCCAGATAGTAGGGCTTTGCTTTCTTAGCGCAGTCAGGGCCGAGTCGGATTCCGCTTGGTCAAAAAACCACTTCCTGAACGGAGGCGCCCCGACCGAGAAATGACAGAGACATGCCTTCCCGAGCCCAGCGTTATCTAGTTCAACGACGATATCTTGCCGCTTACTTTGTGGCGTTTCAAAATGCAGGGCCAAGCTCCATCTCGCATTCGAGATGCGTGGGAAGTTGACAAAGTTCAGTGGGCGTGACGTATCCAAGAATGTGCCGCCTACATCCGTCACTTCAGCTGATTGAAGGACGACCCCATGTTGTAATGTGGGGCACATGTAAGATCGCTTGGTCACCGCGTCAAAGCAGCGAGGTGCTTCAACCGTTCGCTCTGGTGCAGCGAGCTTCCTTAGTGCCTCAACGAAAACTTTAGCCGGCGGTGCGACTCCGCCCGGCGGAGAAATTCCCGAGTTGACGTAGTCGCGATAGTACGACAGCGGTGTCGTCGATTCTGGCCACATCGAGCCAAATGGCGCTACGACCCAGAAGTTGGGAGAAATTGGAAGCGTGATATTGGAGGCCGATTTTTCTTCCACATATTGCTTCGCAATAGACACCATCGTCTTCTTTTGATATTCAATAATATCCGATCCATATAAATCAAGATTCCTTAGCTTGATATAATTTGCTTCCTCATAAGCTTCATAGTATTTCTCCGAGTCTCGTGGCGAACAGCAAAAAACGATGATCGCCGCACAGACTGCAACAAGGATAAGGTGGACGGCTCGAGTGCTTTCAATAAATTCCTTCATTGACTTCCCCCTGTCGACACTGCTTCACAACAGACGACTTGTCATTTCAAGGATGAACACACCGATCAGCACATTGCTTCAAATTCGCTTCGATTCCGTTGCAGTCTCAATACGACTAGATCCATTTTTCACGAACGCGATAGCACAAAAACCGTAAGTTACATTGCCAGACACAAGACGATACGAAGCTCGAACGTGACGTAGTTAGTAGCTGGTTGATGGTGTCATGTCCGTGCATACTTGATGAAGTATTGCACGAAAAATTAAGCGTCTTGATCATGTTAATTTTAGCAGATCACGATCTGACCAATACGTGCGAATGCCCACACTCTCTCGCCATCAATCGTGATTTTATTCGAAATTCACTCCCCGAGATCTTGATGTTAGCCGGCGTGATGAATGCAAGCGATGTGTGAAGTTTCCATTGAAAAGTCTCGGTGGTGCCCTGCCGTTTAGGAGTCTCCTTTGCTTCAGCTAACGGATCGTCACCAACGCGATGCGAGCTCCGCGGCAAGATTCCAATGACCACGCCGTCCGCTGGATTGCCGCCGCAAGCGTCTGGGTGCGCATCTGTTGCGCGATCTCGCCCACGCGCGGAGTACAAATTGCCCAAGCGTCACCGATTGCTTGTCTGAATGGCCGAAACACTTACACAGCGCTATTTCCAAGTATGCCTCGGTAGCGTAGAAGCAAGATCTGCATTCAATCTCGCGACGGCATCGCGGGGTCTCGGTGTGCCGAGCAACACCAGTACTCCGTCCTGAGCGCGAATCGAAGTTTGCCAATCGGATGGCTTCATCAGAAAATCGACCGCCCCGCGACGCATTGCATTCGCAGGTGGATTCGCACTGCAATTCGTGCTCATGAAAACGATCGGAAACGTACGCGAACGGCCTATTGGCTCACCGTATTGCCCGAGCCAGCGATCTGAGCCACTTTATTGTTGTCCCCCGCAACGTTTGCGCTTTGGTTCACCTCTGTTTGAGCCTGTGACTGGGCCATCCACTGCTCCAGGAACGCTGCAAGCTCTGGATCATCTACAATCGCTTTGCGCAGCTGAACCCTTAGCGCGGCCTGAACGTCACCGTCATCAGGTTGTTTTTCGAGGTCATCGAGTGCCGCCTTTGCTTCCGGACGGCACAGTCGCTGCTTGAAGCTGTCGATGAGTGCACCAGCCGACGACTTGCCAATCTCCTCGGCGCCCTTTTCAACGGCCTTCTTTAGCAGGGGCGTAAGTACTGCCACTGTCGATGAAATAAGCGCGGACAACGCTGCCGGGTCGAACATGATCTACTCCTTGTCAGACAGGTGTGGGATGAGGGGCGCAAGGAGCTCGGCGTCGGGCTCTTGTCCAGCAGCTGCGCATATCTGCCGATAGTCTCCAACAATCTGATTCATCCAGCGCGAGTGTGCGCCTGGATGTTGCAGGAACACTGCGGCGAGTGCGACAACGGCTTCCCGTGCAATCGGCACAGCGGAAACAGCGCCGTGGACCTCACGCGCGCGAAGCGACAAAACGATCAATGAGCTAGCTAGATGCGGCCGAAACACGTCGGGTTGCCCGGCGGACAGCTTGCGGTAAATCTCGACCGCCTCCTGCGCGGTCTGCAAGGCAGGCGCGCGCCTTCCCAGCTCAGCAAGTCTGTTGGACAGGGTGTGCAACGATATCGCCAGATCCGGCCGGAACTCGTCGGGCAGCTCGGCCGCCAGCGTGCGCCGGATATTGACCGCTTCCCGCGCGCGCTCCCACGCAGGCTCGAACTCTCCCGACTCAGCGAGCCTGTTGGACAGGTTGTTCAGCGCCATTGCCAGGTCCGGCCGGAACACGTCGGGGCGGTCGACGTCCAAAGCGCGGTACTTGTCAGCCGCTTCCCGCGCAAACTGCAAGGCGGGCTCCCGCATCTCCAGCTCAGCAAGCCTATTGGCCAGGTTGTTCACCGACATCGCCAGGCCCGCCCGGAATGCGTCAGGCTGCTCGACGTCCAGTGCGCGGTAGAGAGCGACCGCTTCCTGCGCGACCGGCAAGGCAGACTCTCGCCGACCTAGCTCACTGAGCCTGGTGGCCAGGCTGTTCAGTGACATCGCGAGATTGGGCCGAAGCACGACGGGCTGTTCTTTGGCCAGCGCACGGTACAGATCAACAGCATCCTGTGCATTCTGCAAGGCGTCCTCAGGTCGACCCGCCATTGCGCGCGCGACTGCCAGTCCATGTAGTGCCGCAGCAAGCCGATCCGGTGCCCCGTCCTCTCTTGCTATGCAAAGGAAGTACAGCTGTTCGGCGACCTGCAAATTCAGATCCCGCAGCACGACGCTTTCGATCGGCATGCTCGCTTCCAGCGAAGCGAGTTCCGTTTCGTTCTCGCTAAGCTCGTCGACGATGCGGTGAAGCCATTGAAGCGGAGCGCGTGAGCTCTCCGCAAAATCCTGCGCACATCGGATCACCGACTCAATCACCGGCCTGCCGAACGCAGCATGGCAGCGCAGCACGGTTGCGCCTCTCGCGTCCCGCCGCAGAATACGCAATACCAGCGCTCCGCCAATTAGGTCAGGCAATATGGGTGCGATTCCGTTCGCGCGCGGAAGCGCCTCCTCGAGTACGTCGGCCAGCTCGGCGGCATCACCGCCACCCGGACGGTGGATAGCGATTTTTTCATTCGCAGCGAAACCCTCGAAATCCTCACGTGCCACACCCTGCGCAAGGGTCACGCATGCAGCCAGATGCTGCACCAAGGCGGGATCGAGCGAGCGAGACCTCGCCAGCTCCTTCAGCCTGTCAGCCTCACGTCCAGCAAGCTCATCGGCAAGATCGACGCGGTTAAGCGAGAGTGCCTTCGTATGCCCAAGCTTCACCATCGCGAGCGCAGCCATCATCACGAACAACGGATCACCGCCCCAGGCGAGCTGCATCAGCTTCTCCCGAAGCGCCGCGTCGTCTGTCGGCGTGGAAATCGGTGGCCCTGAACTCGCCTGCTTCAGCATATGTTTGAGTAACGCCAGGCGGTCATCGCCGGCTACGAGCGGCCGCATCGGGACCGGCTCCGGCGGGTCCAGCACGGAGCGCTTGCTGGCCGCTCTAAATCCACCGGAGGCGAATACCGTGGCCCACCACCCGGTCTCAGTACTCGCATGACGCTCAAGCAACAGCAGTCGCAACACATGCGCTGGCTCCGTGGTCCGGTCAGTGAGTTCATCAAGCCAGTCGCGCAATAACTCCGCGTGCTCAGCAGCGTAATCCACCACAATCAGCGTCGGCTTCTGCCAACCCCAGTCGCTCAGATTTTGCTCGGCAAAAAACCGCCGCAACTCGGTGCGCGTGACAAAGCCTGCGTTCCAGCCGCCAGCTATCTTTTCGCACAGTTCGAGGGCGAGCCGTGTCTTCCCGCTGCCCCCGCCACCGATGAGCACGCGGGCTAGTATGGAACGCGGATCATTCAGGAAAGTGTGCAGACTGGCAGATTCCGCTTCCCTCCCAAGCAGCGGCGTCGAGAGCGTATAAGGTGAGAGCCTGTCGAGGTCCTGGCGAATCTGCCGACGTGCAACAAATCGCGTGAGTGTCAGGTATGCGTGACCCGCTACGACGGTATTGCCGTTGCCGGTAATCTGCACGAACGTGTTGCCCGTGCCAGCGATGCACACCCCTGACATTTGGACCCTCCGGGACCAACTGTGCCGCGCAACCGAGGCGCAACTTAAAAACTATAGGTGAAAAGACGTAGGAAGCGAATCTCCCTCTGAGCTCGTGTTGTAGGCGCCAAAGCAAAAGGCAACGGCTAGCGAGACCGTGACGAGTATTACAGGCTTGCTGATCGAAACCTAGCTACAAAGATGATCGAGGGACATCTGTGAAAAAGTAAAAAAACCGCCGAAATGGCGGCCAGAAAAAACGTCTCTCTCGAGGCCTAGCTCTCGAGTCGACAACCGTTTGGTGCAGCCGACTCAACTAATCGTGCGCTGTCCACTGCCGGTCGACCCGACAAGTCGTAATCCGACGATCCCGCATCCAAACTCGTCCGCGCGCCAGTGCACGCACAACGTTTGCTGCCCTTCACGGGCAGATTATCAAGGCCGCGTACCGTACGCTGAGCCAGTAGTATCACCCTGACAGGAAACGATCTCCGGCCACGCGCGAGCACCCGCCTCGTGGAGTCAACAAGGCGGTCGTGCGGCGCAACAAGAGCTTGGAGTGCATTAGCCAACGATGCCTACGCGCACCGTCGTCCTGCCCAGAAAGCCCCTAGATTGCCAACGACGATTCGATCCAGCGCGGCAGCAGATACGTGAGCACCGCGAAAGCAACATGGTCGCAACTCTAGCAGGCTGTTGAAATAGCCCTCACCGTCGTCATCCGAGCGAGAGCGGTAAACGTTGAGCAAGGGACCCCACGACCTTGAGACCGAAGCGATGCGCGGAGCGGACGGCTACACCGAGGCGATGTTCACAATGACGAAGCTGGATGACTTCGTGCCCACCAACCACCCGTTGCGCCTGATTCGCATCTGGCTGAATGACGCGCTCAAACGCATGGACTCGGTGTTCGCGCGCATGTACGAGAGTGACGCGAAGCGCGGTCGCCCGAGCATCGCCCCGGAGAAGCTGATTCGCGCGTTGCTGTTGCAGGTGCTGTATTCGATTCGAAGCGAACGCATGCTGATGGAGCAAATCTCCTACAACATGCTGTTTCGCTGGTTTGTTGGCCTGGCAATGGACGATGCGGTGTGGGACCACTCGACCTTCAGCAAGAACCGTGACCGACTGCTCGAGCACGATGTCATCGTAGGGTTGTTCAACGAGACGGTCGAGGCTGCACACGCGCGTGGCTACCTGTCGGGCGAGCATTTCAGCGTGGACGGCACGTTGATTCAGGCGTGGGCCGGGCACAAGAGCTTTGTGCGCAAGAACAAGTCGGATGACGATACGCCACCCGATGACGGCACGCGTGAGCGCGAGAACTGGCACGGCGAGAAGCGGAGTAACGAGACGCACGAATCGAGCACGGACAGCCAGGCGAAGCTGTTTCGCAAGAGCCGGCGCACCGGTGCACTGCTCTGTTATATCGGGCACCTGCTCACCGACAACCGGCACGGCCTGGTGGTGAACGCGCAGGTAACGCAGGCCAGCGGTACAGCCGAACGCGACGCTGCGGCCGCAATGCTCGCGGACGCTGCGCAACTTGCTGGCGTCCCGATTACGGTTGGGGCAGACAAGAACTATGACACGGCGGGTTTCGTAGCGACCTGCCGCGCCAATCGCGTGACGCCGCACGTTGCGCAAAACGACGGCCGCACAGGCGGTTCGGCGATTGACGCGCGCACGACACGCTGGGCCGGCTACGCCATCAGCCAGCGCAAGCGCAAATGCATCGAGCAAGTCTTTGGCTGGGGCAAGACGGTCGGCCGGATTCGTCAGGCAACGTATCGCGGCCGGGAGCGAGTCGAACAATTGTTCCTGCTGACTCAGGCGGCCTACAACCTCACGCGTATGCGTACGCTCGCCGGCAAAGTGGCATAGAGGCGCAAATCGGCGAGGAAATGACATTGGGTCAACCTGAATTAAGGACATCCGGCATCAAATCGCCAAGAATCACATCGACGCAGTGGCGCTTTGGAAAGGCATTCCGTGCGTCGGTGAGGTGCATTTCAACAGCCTGCTAATGCAGCGATGGGCATCCGGCACATGTCCGCGTCATGCTGTTTGAGCGTCATCAGTGGTTTTGTGCGAAACACGATGTCCTGGTGCGCCCTCCTCGCGACATCGATCGATTCTCCAGATGATCGTTGACGAAGTGCAAGCGTTTCGCCACAGGCGTGAAGACGCAGGGCGAAGCGCGCGTTTGCGGCAGCGTTGATGCCGCGCTTCGGCCACGCTGCCCGGATCCATCATCACCCGGCAAAACAGCGGATATCCTCTGAAGGAAGACGGTTGAACTCCGCGGCAGCAATAACACTGTCCTCGACGAATCGACTTCCCCGACCAGCAGCACTACGATCAAAAACATGCCGGTCGCCATGGCAGGTGCTTGTCGCAAGATAATTTTCTGACGATTCGCACTCACCGTGCCAGACTGCCCACCGATGGGGTGGCCCATAGCGCCTCGCGACGCATGCGTAGTGAACCCGCGCGGTCCCGTGCACGATCGCGGTGACCGTGACGCAGTCCGCCGCGTAGAGTGTTTGAATCAGGCGAGGAGGCAAGTGCCGGAAATGCGTGGCGCTATCCTCGGTGGGTGCCCGTCGATGCCACCACCCAGTGGATCGATGCCGC
>NZ_CAJMYY010000048.1:0-50559 GCF_905220185.1 Paraburkholderia sp. J11-2
TAGGATGTCGTATTAACTACCCGTGGGAATGCAGACCAGAAGTTAAAGACCGGTGCCACATCTGTCAAATCAATCATATATGGCGAGTATCATCCATGACATGGATTTTCATGGCGCAATTGCCGAGTTGTAGTGCGGCGCAAGCCCGAGATGCTCGAGCAATCGCCCAAACTCGCCGAGTCGATGCTTCACGTACTCGGGCACTTCAACATCCGTGTAGTCGTAGAAGCCCTTGCCGTCGCGGATGCCGTCGCGCCCTTCTTCCATATGCCGCGTGACGATGGCGGCCGGTTCGAAGCGCTGACCGATCTCCTTCGCGAGGTAATGCGACGCGTAATAAAGTATGTCGCAGCCGCCCCAGTCGATGAACTCGAGCAACCCGAGGATCGAAAAGCGCAGGCCAAAGCCCGTACGTACGGCCATGTCAATGTCGTGCGCGCTGGCCACGCCCTCTTCCACCATGCGCGCCGCCTCGTTCATCACAAGCGCCTGGAGGCGCGGCACGATATAGCCGGCAGACGGCGCACATTCCACGGGCACCTTGCCCACGCGCAGCAGCAGGCACTTCATCCGCGCGACGACCGCGTCGTGCGTGAGGCTGCTTCGGCTGATCTCGACGAGCGGCATCAGGTGCGCAGGGTTGAGCCAGTGAGCGTTGACGAGCCGCTGCGGTTGCGTGACCACCTTTTGCAGATCGGTGACGAGAAACGTCGATGTCGTGGATGCGATCGTTGCCGCATCATCGACATGCGCGCAGAGCCATGCGAACGCCGCCTCCTTAGCCGCCATCACTTCGGGTACCGCCTCGAACACGACCTCGCAGCCAGCAAGCGTGGCCTCGGCGCCGACGCGATCGAGCACTTCGACACGCGCGAGCGCTTCATCGGCCCCGCTGGCGTCGATACGTCCAGACTCGACCAGCGTCAGCAATTGCCGCGCGATTTCGGCACGCGCGGCCGCCGCAAATGCGGCACGCGATTGTTCGTTGCGCTCCTTGAAATCGATGAGCGTCACGTGCAATCCGGCAAATGCGAACGCGAGCGCGATGCCCTGCCCCATGCGTCCCGCGCCGAGCACGTGGACGCGCTTCACGTCGACGGCACTGTGCGTCATGCGATCCCCCGCGCCAGCAGGCCGCGCATCGATTCGCGCGAAAGCGAGGCCAGCCCGAGGTTTTCGAGCGTGCGGCCTTCGCTGTACAGGTCGCGTCCCGAAACCGCGCTCGCTATGCTCAGCAATCCATGGCCGACTGGTGTCGGCACCCCGGCCCAGCGCCCCACCGAAACGATGAACGAGAGGCCGAGCCGCGTGTCTTCCAGCATGTAGCGGTGCGCCTTCAGGTCGATGCGCTCGCGCCAGTCGCCGCTGTCCGTGAGCTTGCCGTGCGCGCCGCGCCCATACATCCATTCGTCGCCCTCGCTCGCATAGTGGTCGGCGAGCGGAAAATGCGGCGCGCCGTATCCGAGCGCTTCGCGCACCGCCATGCGCTCGGCGTCGAGCGCATCCGTCACGCGGCGAATCGACGGCTTCGTGCCTTCATTGTGAATATCCCACGCCTCGAAATGCTCGAGCGGCCCCGCGTTCATCATGATGAGCGGCGGGTGGATCACGGGTCCCGCGTTCATCAGCGCACCGCTTAGCGCGTCCTCGATCGGCTCGACGCTCGGGTAGCCCTCCTTGAGCACGGGGAGCGCCCATTCGGCCGCGTTGGCGGGGAACACGCCGGTCGGCAGGCGTGTGGCGTAGGCGCTGATGACCACGTCGTTTTCGCCGTGGCGCCGCACGAGATACGGCAGCGTGCCCGTTTCCGTGAACGCCACGCGCGCGCGGTTGCCCGCATCGGCCATCGCCTTCGCGAACACGTAGCTGCCGAACGTGCCTGGCGGCAGAAAGACTACCTGATCATCGGCCAGGTGAGGCGCAAGCTGGCTTGCCAGCGATTCGTGCGTGGTGGACGGCAGCGGGATCACGATGAGCCGCGCCTCGCGCACTGCGCTGCCGAGATCGTCGGCAAGGCGTATCGCGCCACGCGCCTCGCCAACGGGTACCCGCCGCTTGCCGCGCCAGTCCTTCACGTTCAGTTCGCCCAGCTCGCGCAAACGCGCGCATGCGGCCGTATCGCGCCGCCACCACGTCACGTCGTGGCCCTTTTCGAGCATGTCGATTGCAGCCGCAAAGCACCCATGCCCGCCACCCAGTACGCTAACCTTCATGTCCTGCCTCCTTGTGCAATCCCTTGCTTCATTGGTCAGTGTCGAGATTAAAGGGGCGGCTCGCGCGCTGCGCGTCAACACGCGCAAACGCTATTCAACTCCGGCAACGGATTCGCGCGACGTATGCGGGTGAATCCGTTCTTGCGCAGACTTATTGACCATCGGATCATAGGCGCAGAGGCTCTGCTGTCACTTCGAGGCCATTAAACGATGGAAATAGCGATTCCCCGCACACACAGCAACCGGCTCGGCGCTTCCCGCGCGCGCGAGGATGTCGAACGCGAAGTGGCGAAGCTGCTTTGCGAGCACCGCATGGAGGTGTCGGGCCGCGAGCCGTTGAACGCGGAACTCTATGGCGTCGCGATGCATCGCGCGAGCCTGCTCGAGTTGTGCTACGGCCGCGAGACGCATATCGACGCGGGCGAACTCGACCATCATTACCTCTTTCGCGCGACGCTTGCGGGCCGTTGCGAGCTGGAATCGGGCAGTGAGCGTGCCTCGCTTTCGGCGGGCAGCCTCAGTGTGTCGTCGCCGTCACGCAAAAGCCGCATCAGCACCGACACCGCATGCCGCAGCCTGCTGCTGCGCGTCGATCGCGCCGCGCTCGAAATCAAGCTCGCGGAGATGCTGCAAAACTCGCTGCGACGTCCGCTCGTGTTCGAACTGGACATTAGCCGCACGCACAGCGGAGCCGCCGTGTTTCATTCCACACTGCGGTATTTGTGCACCTTGTGTGAGCAGATCGAGCCGAGCGCGCGCGACAGCCTGCTCGGTCCCGAACTCACGCAGTGGCTCGCCACACTGTTGCTCATGCAACTACCTCATTCGTACAGCGAAATGCTCGCGCGCGGCGCGAAGCCGCCGCTGCCCGCGCACGTGAAGCGCGCACGCGACTATATTGAGGCGCATCTCGGCGAAACGCTTTCCATTGCGACGCTCGCCCAGGTGGCGGGCGTGTCGCCGCGTACGCTGCAAAATGGTTTCAGCCAGTTTCTCGACCAGTCACCCGCCGACTTTATCCGTGAGCGGCGTATCGAAGCGGTGCATCGCGCGCTGAAAGCCGATCCCGAGCGCAGCGTGACCGACGTGTTGCTCGAGCACGGCGTGCACAGTTTCGGCCACTTCGCGAAGGCGTATGCGCGGCGCTACGGTTATCCGCCTTCTGCGACCGCGAAGTGCGGCCAGTAAAGCACACGCCCATGCCGAACCCCAGCGACTTCATTGCGCCCCCGGGCGACGAGCCCACCGACGCGCTGCGCGTGCAGGATCTCGACCTGAACCTGCTCAAGACCTTCAATGCGGTCTACGCGGAGAAGCATGTCGGGCGCGCGGCGCTGCGCCTGGGTATCACGCAGCCCTCCGTGAGCCATGCGCTCGGCCGGCTGCGGCTCCTGTTTCATGATGCCCTCTTCGTGCGCACGGGCGGCGGCGTCGAACCCACGCCGCGCGCGCAGCGTCTCGCGGCCTCAATCGACCGCGCGCTCGCCATCCTCCAGGCCGTGCTCGACGAGGGCGCCCAGTTCTCGCCCGCCACGTCGCGCCGCACCTTTCGGCTCCACATGAGCGATTTCGCGGAGACTGCGTTCCTGCCCACCTTGATGCGTGAACTCGACGAGCGCGCGCCCGGCGTCGTCATCGAGACGCTGCATATCGAGGAAAGCCAGTTCAACATAGCGGTGGAGTCGGGCCGCATCGACTTTGCAATGGGCCACTTCCCCCATGCATTCACGCATTTCCATCGCAGCGAACTGCTGCAGGAGCGCTATGTCCTGATGATGGCCCGCCGTGTGGCCGAGCGTTGCGGACTCGACGAGCATTTCGTGCTTGATACAACCGTGCCGCCTGCATTGCAGTTCATTTCGGTGAGCTCGCACCCGCAGTCGATGGCGCTGCTCGAACAACACGGGCTCACTTCGCGCGTCCGGGTAGCCGTGCCGAACTTCATGGTCGTGCCGGCCATACTCTATCGCTGCGACTACGCGCTCATCCTGCCGCGAACCGTTGCGCGCGCCTTCGCTCCGCTCGGCGAGATGGCCGCGTTCGAGATCGCCAATGCGTCGGTGTGGCCCGTCAACGCATACTGGCATCGTCGCTTCGACGCCGATCCGGGCCACCGCTGGCTGCGCGCGCTATTGATGGAGCTATTTCGCATCGGCACGCGCGAGCCGTACGACAGCTGGCTCGCGATTCCGCCCAGTCTCCGGCCGCCCTCAACGCATGAAGGCGAGCGGCTCGTTTAGAACGACGTGAGAATGCCCGCCACGATCGAGCTTGCGGTGGCGCCCGGCTTGCCCACCGGCACCGCGCCGCCGCCCGCGCCGTTGATCGAGAACGCGGCATGCTCGCCGTTGTGGACCATCGCCGCGCCCGTGTAGAGCACGGTGCGTTTCGAGAGCGGATAGTCGAAGCGCAGGCCATATGAATCGGCATTGCCTTCGCTGTCCGCGATCTTGTGATAGTGACCGTAGCTCACGAGCAGCGACGCGCGGCCGATCGGCACCGTCGCGTTCAATTCGAAAAAGTCGTTGTGCGGGTTCGAATACGCGCTCGCCACCGCCGTCGTCACGTCGGGGCCGCCGCGGTGCCGCAAATAGATGAACGCCGGCTTCACGAAGCCGAAATCGTACGAGATCGCGCCGAGCGCGTAGTTGCCGGTGCCGGTGGGACTCGTCGGCGAGAGCGTCGCGGCCGTTGCCGTGCTGAACTTCTGCTGCATGTAATCGACGTCGATCGAAAGCGGCCCGTTCGCGTAGTTGATTCCGGCGCCATAGGTGTCGCCGAGTGTCGAAGGCACGTTGCTCGCGCCATTCGCGCCGCGCGAAGCCGTGGCGCGCAGTAGCAACCCGCCAAAGCGTGGCGACGTGTAGCGCAGTGTGTTGCTCGTGCGCAGGAACCAGGGCTGGACGAAGTTGTTCGACGCGTTGCCCCATGCGAGACCCGCGCCATATCCCGGCAAACTGTAGGTCACGAACGACGTATGGAGAATCGTATACGTCTCGCCGGCCTGCAGGCCGCCAAAAGGTCCGGTGAGCCCGACCCACGCTTCGCGGCCAAACAGGGAGCCGTTGCCGCTGATCGCGCCCGTCGCCGAATTGAAGCCGTTTTCGAGCTTGAAGATCGTGGCATAGCCGCCGCCGAGATCCTCCACGCCCTTCAAACCCCATTGCGTCGCGAAGAGATTGCCAGTGCCCATGCGCACCACGTGGTTCGGCCCGAAGTTCGCATATTCGATCGACGTGTCGATACGGCCGTAAAGCGTGAGGCTCGATTGCGCGAGCGCGGGCACCGCCGCCATGCCCACGATTGAAATACACCACTTCCAGTTGGTCATTGTTGTCGTCCCGCGAGTCGTGAGGAATCGGGGCGAGTCTAGAAAGGCCAATATCCGGCGTCGATCAAGCGGGCCATATATCACTTATAGATCTCGTTCATGAACGCGGCGGCACGCGCAAAGTACAGCCTCCAGCCCCCGTCAGTACGCGATTTCCCGGGGACGCCCCTGGTGATTTCTTTAGAGCGCTCGGTAGTTGCGAGCAGGCGTTTGGGAAACTTGCGCCTATATCTGCGAAATTTGTTTGCGTACGCTGGTCCACCAGAGTGCATGCACCTGAGACCACACGACCGACACATCGGAGATACGCCATGACCCCCACCCCCGCCAGCGCGCCAGCCGGCGCAAAAAGCGCCAGACGCTACACGTATGAGTGGTACGTAGTGCTGATCTGCATGCTTGCCTATGTCTTTTCCTTCGTCGACCGCCAGGTGCTGGCGCTCATGATCGAGCCGATCAAGCGCGACCTGCACCTCACGGATACGCAGTTCAGCCTCGTGCACGGCTTCGCGTTCTCGCTCTTCTATGCCGTGATGGGCATTCCTCTCGCGTATCTCGCCGACCGCTTCGCGCGGCCTCGCATCATCGCTACCGGCATCGCGCTCTGGAGCGTCGCTACGGCGGCTTGCGGCATCAGCCAGAACTTTCTGCACATGTTTCTTGCGCGCATGAGCGTGGGCGTGGGCGAAGCTTCGCTCTCGCCGGGCACCTACTCCATGCTTGCCGACTACTTCCCCAAGGAGAAACTCGGCCGGGCGGCAGGTGTCTATTCGCTCGGCTCGTTCATTGGCGGCGGCATTGCATTTTTGATTGGCGGCTATGTGATCGCGCTGCTCAAGCAGGCTTCGATGGTCACGCTGCCCTTCGTCGGTTCGGTGCATGGCTGGCAGGTCACGTTCTTTATTGTGGGACTGCCCGGCCTTCTCGTGGGCCTCGTCTTCATCCTCACGGTGCGCGACCCGCAGCGCAAGGGGCTCGTGCAAGACGTGAGCGGCAAAGCGCGGCGCGTTTCGCTTGCCGATTCCGCGCGCTTCATCCGCTCGCATGGCAAAACGTTTTTCTGCCACTACGTCGGCTTCTCGTTTTACGCGATGACGCTGTTCTGCCTCATGAGCTGGACCCCGGCGTTCTACATCCGCCGCTTCGGCATGTCGCCGGTGGAGGCGGGCTATACGCTCGGCACGATCCTGCTCGTGGCCAACACGACCGGCGTGTTCTGCGGCGGCTGGCTCAACGACTGGCTCCTGCGCCGCGGCCGCAGCGACGGCCCCATGCTTGCGGGCTGTATCGGCGCGGCGGCAATGGCCCTGCCCGCCGCCGCTTTTACACAGGTGAACAGCCTTGGCGGCTCGCTGACGCTGCTCGTGATCGCGATGTTCTTCGCCTCGTTCCCGATGCCGACTTCGACCGCCGCGATGCAAACGCTCGCGCCGAACCAGATGCGCGCGCAGATCTCCGCCGTGTTCCTGCTCGTGTCGAACCTGATCGGCCTTGGCATTGGCACGACGCTCGTCGCGTTGTTGACCGACAAGGTGTTCGGTTCGCCGCTTGCAGTTGGGCAATCGATGTCGATCGTGAGCCTTGTCGCGGCGTTGCTCGCGACCGTGCTGCTGGGCTTCGGCTGCCGGCAGTTCCGCCTGAGCCTCGCGCGCGAGGACGCGCACGCGCAGCGCGCAGACGCAGGCATCGAGGCGACGTTGAGCGCCACGCGCGCCTGAGATGAACATGCGCCTCCCGCGCCAGTATTATCAATGGCATTGATGCGGTAGGCCATTTTTTATCGATTTGCCCGATCTCCCGGGCGGCCGTATGCTCGGTTCAACGCCTCGCGCCTCGCGCGCGAGCGTTCCATTCAGTCCAGCATCCAGAAACTACCGCTATTTCAGCGATCGGCCTCATCATGCAAGCCACTTCATTCAAGGTTCGCGTCGACGCCTTGTGCGACGAAGCACAAGGCATTCGCTCGTTCAGCATTTCGCGCCTCGACGGCAAGCCGTTCGACGCTTACGAACCGGGCGCGCATATCGACGTCACGGCACCGTCCGGCATCACGCGCCAGTACTCGCTCTGTGGCGACCCGGACCAGCGCGACGTACAGCTCTTCGCAGTGAAGCGCGAGAGTGCATCGCGAGGCGGCTCCAGTTCGTTGCACGACGACGTGGCAGTCGGTAGCGAGCTAGCGGTCGGCGCGCCGCGCAACCTGTTCCAGCTTGCGCCCGGAGCGCAGCGGCACGTGCTGATTGGAGCCGGCATCGGCATCACGCCGCTTTTGTCAATGGCGTATCACCTCATCAAGCAGAATGCGCCCTTTGAATTGCACTACTTCGCGCGCAGTGCGGAACACGCGGCGTTCCTGCCGCTGCTCGCGCGCGCGCCATTTGCGCCCTACGCGAAGCTGCACTACGGCGTGGAGCCCGACGCGCTGGACGGTGCACTCGCGTGGTGTCTCGCTACGGCCGAGACGGGCACGCACGTTTATACGTGCGGGCCTTCCGCGTTCATGGAGCGCGTGGTCGCGGTGGCCGAACAGCGCTTGCCCGACGACGCCATCCATCTCGAACGTTTCGCGGCAGAGCCCGCGTCGCCCGCAAGCGATGCAGCGCTCGATGCATTCGACGTGCAGGTGGCCAGCACGGGACAAACCGTGCGCGTGGAAAAGAACACTTCGATAGTCGATGCGCTCGCAACCATCGGCATCGAGGTCGATACGTCGTGCGGGGAAGGCGTATGCGGCACTTGCATGGTCGACGTCGTGACAGGCGAGCCCGAACATCGCGACCACTGTCTGAGCAAGGCCGAGCGCGCGAGCAACAAGGTCATCTGTTGCTGCATTTCGCGCTCACGCTCGCCGGTTCTCGTGCTCGATCTCTGAGCATCGCCGTGTTCAGCGCTTCTCCTTGTCGAACCGCTGCATGATGGCCTGAATCAGCTCGCGCATCCACGCAATGCCTTCGTCGTCGTGGAAGTGCTCATGCCAGTGCATGGTCACGGCTGCGACCGGCATGGTCACGGGCAGCGCGTAGATCTGGAAGCGTCCGTCCGCGTTGAAGATGTGCGCGAGACGGCGCGGCAGCGTCGCGTACAGGTCGGTCACGGCGAGCACGCCTGGCAGTGCGACGAAGTGCGGCAATTCCAGCGCGATATTTCTGCCCACGCCCTGCGAGCGCAGCGCGTCGTCCAACGCGTGATGGCTGTGCTCGACGGACCTCACCTGCACATGCGAGGCCTCGACGAACTGCGCGAGGCTCAGCGTCTCGCCGCGCGGCAAGCCGCGCCTGCGGCGCGTCATACACACGTAGGTCTCTTCGAACAGCAATTGATGGCGTGTGCGCGAGGTCAGCTCGGGCAGATTGCCGATCGCGAAATCGAGGCGGCTCGAACGTAGGGCGTCCTCGATCTCGTCCACCGGCAGTGGCTCGACGCATACGCGCATTCGCGGTGCCTCGCGATGGAGCGCTTCGCAAATCGGCGGCAAATAAGCCATTTCTCCCGCGTCCGAGAGCGAGAGCCTGAACGTGCGCGTGCTCACCGCCGGATCGAAGCGCTCGGCGTAGCGCAGCGCCTCGCGCACCGTGTCGAGGGCACGGCCGACGATCGCGGCGAGTTCCAGCGCGACCGGCGTTGGCTGCATGCCGGCACGCGTGCGGATGAAGAGCGGATCGTCGAACAGCGAGCGCAGGCGCGAAAGCGAATAGCTGATGGCGGGCTGCGAGAGCGCGAGCCGCTCGCCAGCCTTCGTCAGGCTGCGCTCCTCGACGATGGCCTGAAAGACCCGCAGCAAGTTCAGATCGACGTTGTCGAGTGATGGCATGGTTTTATCAGCCGCGTTTATGTGAGGTTCAATTTTAGATCGATTTGACGCATGAAGCACCAGGCGTGAGACTTCAATCAACGCACAGGCGGCGCACGACCTGCGCTTTAACCTCCTCGCGAGACATCGCGATCACCCCGATACTCCGACATCATGAGCGATAACTGGCAGACCATCGACACGAGTACGCTGCGCGGCCGCGTAGAGACGGACCGCATCGCGCCTTCGCTGTACTACGATCCGGCGCTGTTCGAAGCGGAACTCGAGCGCATTTTCTACAAGACGTGGATCTGGGTTGCGCACGAAAGCGAACTGCCCAACGCAGGCGACTTCCGCACCACGACCATCGGCCGGCAGCCGGTTATCGTCGTGCGCGACAAGACGGGCACGGTGAACGTGCTGCAAAATCGCTGCCGCCATCGCGGTGCGACCGTGTGCGAAGAACACAAGGGCAACGCCAAGGGCTTCACGTGCCCGTACCATAGCTGGTCGTATGCGCTCGACGGCACGCTGCGCGCACTGCCCTATGGCGACGGCTACGAAGGGGTGTGCGAAAAGGGAGACTTGCCGCTTGAAAAGCTGCGCGTCGGCATCTATCAGGGGCTCATCTTCGCGAGCTTCAACAAGGATATCGAACCCCTCGAAGACTTCCTCGGCGGCGCGAAGCCCTGGATCGACCTCTTCATGAAGCAGGGCGCGGGATACCCCGTGAAAGCCAACGGCGAACACAAGTTCAAGTTCAAGGGCAACTGGAAGATCCAGCTCGAGAACACCACGGACCTCTATCACTTTCCTGTGGTGCACAAGTCGTGGATGAAGTCGATCGACGACGAAACGGCTGCGGCGATCACGAGCTTCATGACGAGCGATCAGGCCTTCTGCCGCTCGCTCGGCAATGGCCACAGCCTGGCCGTGCTCGTGCCCGAACTCGTCGACCTCGACCAGGACGATGGCGCGCCGCTGCCCGAGCGTTTTCAGGAACTGGCCGCGCAACTGGCCGGGCGCCACACGCCCGAAGAAGTGCGCCGCATCGTACGCTCGCTCATGGGTGTGGGCTTCAACCTGAACCTCTTCCCGAACCTCGCGCTCTCGATGGCGTTCTTCCGCGTGCTGCGGCCCATTTCGGCAGAGGAAACGGAAATCCGCCACGTGGCGCTCGCCATGGATGGCGGCCCCGAGGAGGCCAACCGCGTGCGCCTGCGCATTCACGAACACTTCCAGGGCCCGTTCGGCTTTGGCAGCCCCGACGACGCCGAAGCCTGGGAGCGCGTGCAGCGCGGCTCCCACGCCGGCCCCGGCACGCCGATCCTCGTGAATCGCGGCCTGAACCGCGAAACCACGGCACCGAACGGAGAAAAGACCGCGCACGCCACCGACGAAACCGGCATGCGCGAAGCGTATGCACAGTGGCGCGCCATGATGGAGGCATGATGGACGATCGAAACGTACTCAACTCGCAAGAGACCTTTACGCGCGCCGTGCAGTTCATCTGGCGCGAAGCAGAAATGCTGGACCGCCGCGAATACAGCGCCTGGCTCGAACTGTGGGACCCGAAGGGCCATTACGTCGTGCCGATCGACCCGAACACAATCGACTTCGCCGCCACGCTGAACTACGCCTACGACGACCAGCACATGCGCGAAATGCGTGTACAGCGTATGACGTCGGGCTATTCGGCATCGGCGAGCGATGCGGCACGCACGGTGCGCACGGTTTCGCGCTTCACGCTCTCGAGCGATGCGGCCGATACCGTGGAAGTGAAGTCGGCGCAGATCATCGTGGCGTACAAGCGCGGCGCGAATACGATCTTCGCGGCGGACCTCACGCACCGCATCAGCTTCGCGAGCGGCGAGCCGAAGCTTCTGCAAAAGGTGGTCCGCCTGATCGATTCGACCGAAGCGCTGAGCGCGATCGGATTCCTGCTCTAAAAACAGGGGCGCGCGGCTCGGCTTGCGCGCCCTTCTGCCATTCGACTCCATGCCTACACTCGAAGTCTATTTGCCCGCTGGCCACGCGCAAGCACGCAAGGCGCAGTTGATCGCGCGTCTGACCGAAGCCACCGTCGAAGCGATCGGCGCGCCCGCCGAATCCGTGCGCATATTGCTGAGCGAACTGGCTGACACGCACTATGGTATCGGCGGCAAGCGTGCCGCCGATGGCGCGCCACCTTCGCTGCCGGTGATCGTCGCGATCCTGATTGCAGGGCGCACGTTAGAACAGAAAGCCGCGTTGATCGATGCGCTCGCAACGACAAGCGCCGAGGTGCTCGACTCTGCGCTCGATGCCACGCGTGTAATCATCAAGGACATCCCGAATACCGACTTTGGCCTTGGCGGCAAAACGGCCCGTTCGCTCGGGCGCTAACCTGCGGGGATGAGCGGCAGCGCGAAGCAGCATTCGAGCCCGCCGCCCGGCGCGGGCTGCGCCCAGATTGCGCCGTGGTGCCGCGTAACGATGTTCTTGCACAGCGAGAGGCCGATGCCGTTGCCGCCCGCCTTCGACGACGAAAAGCCGTCGAAGAGGCGGCCATGCGCACCGGCGGGCACGCCCGGTCCGTTGTCGATCACGCTCACGAGCGCCCTGCCGTCTTTCTCCTCGCAAGCGAGCGTGAGATCGCGCCGGTCCGCATCGACATCGGCCAGCGCGTCGATCGCGTTGAACGCGAGATTGAGCACGACCTGCCCGATCAACACGCGCTCGCACATCACAGGTAGCGCGGCCATGGGCTGCACGATATGCATCCGCACGCTCGCGTCGCGCGCGCGCAGTTCGATGAAGTAAGCGACCTCGCTGAGAATGTCGCGCAGGTCCGAGCGCGTTTCGGTTGGCTCGCGCTTCACGACGTATTCGCGCACGCTCTTGATGATGAGTGCGGCGTGCTCCGCCTGGCGGTCAGCGCTGCGCAGACCCCAAATCGCATCTTCAACGGGCCCCGCCTGTTCGAGCCGCCTTATCGCACCTTCGATGAAATTGCGCACCGCCGCGAGCGGCTGGCTCAACTCGTGCGCAATCGCCGTGGCCATTTCTCCCATCGCGTTGTAACGCCCGGCGTATTCGAGCATGCGTGCTTCGGTGCGGCGTGCGTCTTCGATACTCACCTCGTCGGAGATGTCACGGAAGTGGATCAACAGACCGTCGAGATCGTCTTCGATCACGAGCCGCCGGCAGGTAATGCGCAGCCAGCACGCGCTGCCGTCGCGGCGCGTCATGCGATAGCGCTGGGGCTCGGACGGACCCTGCAGCGGCGCGTCGTCGAGTTGCTCGGCAAGGCGTTCGCGGTTGCGCTCGCTGCAGTAGTCGAACACGGAACCCGGCGCCTGTTCAGCGGCGAGGCCGAGCACGCGACGCCCGGAGTCGCTAATGAAGTCGACCGTGCCGTCGAGCCTGAGCACCGCCACGCCTTCGCTGAGGTCCTGCATGAATTCGCGCAGCCGCGTTTCGTGGCGCCGCAATGCCTGGCGCATCGCCTCTTCCGCACTGATGTCGCGAAACTGCACCATTACGACCGCGCGCTCCTTGAGCGGCACATACGTCGCAATCGCTTCCGAAAGCATGTCCTGCCCGGTGCGCGAGCGATAGCACCATTCATAGCCCTGCGGCCCTTCGGTGATCGAGCGGTCCATCGCCGCCACGGCGATTTCGCGCGCGTATTTCGGCGCGGGGCGCGTCATGTCGTGCGCCTTCAGCGGCAGCAGTTCTTCGACAGAAAAGCCCAGCGCGATGCAGGCCGCGCGATTGGCCCAGACGATCGCCTTCGTGCTGGCGTCGTGCAGCAGCACGCACAGGGTCAAGGCGTCGAGCAGGCGGCTGAAATCGTCTTCGGTGGGGTACGTCATGATCGTGAACCGGATATGGCGGCACGCCCCGCCTGGTGGTTCCAAACGATAACATCCGCGCGCGGAGCGGGGAACCTGAAGATTTCTTTAGGCGCGCGGGGAACGCTACTTAAAAATGCGTGCGGCGTCCCAATTGATGACCCCTTTTTGCCTTTTTAGACTGAGTTCCAGACTGTGCGCACGCGTTCGCGCTGCGCCCGATACACATGGCCTTCAACCTTGCGGCTCAGGAACTCAGGAGAAACACCATGGCATTAGTTGCGACCGCCGTCGCGTCCCATAGCGACATCAATGCAGAGGCCTGCGCCACGCAGTCGGGCGGCCGCCTCTCGCTCGACGAGGTCATCGACGTCGTGGCCGCGCGCCGCGACGAATTCGACCGGCTTTCGCACGTCCCACGCGACGTCATCGATCTCTTCAAGCGCGCTGGCATCTTTCGCGCGGGCACGCCCAGGCGCTTTGGCGGCGACGCGCGCGCGCCTGGCGAATTCCTGGAGATGATCGAGCGGATTGCAGTTGCCGACGGCTCCGCGGCATGGGTTGCGAGCTTCGGCTCGGCCAATGTCTACCTCGCCGCGCTGCCGCTCGAAACGCAGGCGCAAATCTACGCGAGCGGCCCCGACCAGGCCTTCGCGGGCGGCCTCTTTCCCGTGCAGACCGTTCAGCCGGTTGAAGGCGGCTGGCGCGTGAACGGTACGTGGAAGTTCGCGAGCGGCTGCAAGGGCGCCGACTGGCTCGGCGTGGGCATCAGCACTGGCAACAGCGCGGGCAACGCCCCGAACAAGCCGCGCACGGCCGTTTTCCGCCCCGAGCAGGTTGAGATCGTCGAAAACTGGAACGTGGTCGGCATGCAGGGCACGGGCAGCCACGACCTGCGCGTGACCGACCAGATCGTCACCGACGACTGGACCTTCGTGCGCGGCGGGGCGCCTTGCGTGGACGAGCCGCTCTATCGCTATCCGACCGTCGCTTACGCGGCCCAGGTGCTCGCGGTCGTCAACCTCGGTCTCGCGCGCGCGGCGCTCGACGTGGCGAACCATATGTCCGGCGGCCGCCGCACGACGACCGGCGCGCCGCAGCTCGCGGACCGTGCTTACTACCGCATCGAGCTTGCAAAGGCCGAGGCACAGCTGCGCTCGGCACGCGCATTCTTCTACGAGTCGACCGATAGCGTCTGGCGATCCATTCTCGCCGGCAACCCCGTGACCCCCGATCAGGTCAGCCTGCTGCGTCTTTCCGCTACGCAGATCGCGCGCGAAGGCGCCGACGTGGTGCATCGCGCGTATCGCCTTGGCGGCACGATGGCGATCTACAAAACGCACCCGTTGCAGCGTTTGCTGCGCGACGCAATGGTGGTGACGCAGCACGCGTTCCTCGGCGAGGGCAATTTCGACGGCGCGGGCGCCGTGTTCGTCGGCGTGCCGCCGATTCCCGGCTATCTGTAACCGTATCCATCACATATCACAAGGAATCGATCAAATGTCCGAAACTTCCCGCCCCCTTCCGCTGCGCGTCCTGTTCTGCTGCGGCGTGACGCAAAACTTCTTCGACCTGCCGCGCGAGAAGATCGGCGAAGTCTGGCAGGCGTACGGCAAGATGCTCGCCGCGGTAGAAGCGATGGAAGGCGTCAAGGTGCTCGGCATCATGGACGACGACCGCCTCGTGGTCGGCCAGGCCGGCGGCGCGCCGTGGACCTTCTACATCATGGCCGACGTTGCCGACTTCGATACGGCCGTGGCCGTTTGCAATCTTTATCGCACGACGCCGGTGGGCGAATACAACCTGTGGCGCTACGGCAAGATCGAGGCGCGTGTGGGGCGTGCGCTCGCCGTGCCGCCCGCAGCGACCGCTTGATCCTATGGCAACGATCACTGACGCTGCACGCACGATTGCGGCGCTGGAAGCGCGCCTTGCCGCACTCGAAGGCGCTAGCGCCGCACGAAAAACCATGGCGCGCTACATGGCGCTGTGCGACGTGCCGAGCGGCGCGCTCGACGGCGAATCGCTCGCCAGCCTTTTCACGGCCGATGCGGTGTGGGAAGGCATCGGCCCGCAATATACGAGCAAGTTCGGCCGTATCAAAGGCCGCGAGGCCATCGTTGCGATGCTCGCGCGCTATCTGCCACCCGCGCCGTACTTCGCGACCAACGTGCACTTTCTCACGTCCGAGAGCATCGAAATGGTGACGCCCGCGCGCGCGACGGGCCGCTGGATCATGCTGCAGGCTTCGGGCTACGTGGACGAGCGCGCGGAGCTGATCGGCGCGCGGCTCGAAGTGGACTTCGTGCCTGCGCCCGATGCATCTACGTGGCTCATCGCGCACTTTCGCACCGAGCGGCTTTTCGACGCGCCATGGCGCGTGTCGCCGCGTCCGGCTGCCTGACCCCCAAAGGAAATCGAATCGATGAGCGCATTGATCAGTGCCTTCACTCGTGGAGGCGACGGACCCACCATCGTCATCAAGGACACCATCGACATTGCGGGCATGCGCACGACGGGCGCGAGCCGCGCGCTCGCAGAAACCGCGCACGCGCAAAAGCATGCAGACGTGGTGCAGTTTCTGCTCGACGCGAAGTGGAAAATTGTCGGCAAAGCCAACATGCACGAACTGGCGTTCGGCATGACGGGCATAAACGATTACACGGGCACGCCCGTCAATCCGCAAGACGCGACGCGCATTCCGGGCGGCTCGTCGAGCGGCTCTGCGAGCGCGGTCGGCCAGGGGCTCGCGGAAGCTGCGCTCGGCACCGACACGGGCGGCTCGATTCGCGGTCCCGCCGCATGTTGCGGCGTAGTCGGCCTCAAGCCCACATTCGCGCGCGTTTCACGGCGCGGCGTCGCGCCCGCCGAATCGACGCTCGATTGCGTGGGCCCGTTTGCCCGCGACGTGCGCATGATCGTCGAGGCGATGGGCGTCATCGCGCCCGCATTTGACAAGGCAGCCGCGCGAGAAGAACTCACCGCGTGCAGTATCGGTATTGCGCAAGTCGATGCGCGAGCAGACCTGCTTGCCGCCGTCACGCGCGCGCCGCAGCGTGCGGGGTTTTCGTCTCGGGCCATCGAGCTTGCGGGCCTCGCCGACGCGTTCCATGCGGGCCTTGCGATCATCAACGCGGAAACGTGGGCGGCATTCGGCCATCTCGTGGATAGCGGCAAGCTCGGCGCGGATCTGGAAACACGCCTGCGCGCCGCTTCGTCCACTACGTCCGACCAGGTGAGCGCAGCGGAACGCGTGCGCCGCCGCTTTACCGATGCTGTGGATCGCGCGCTAGACAGCGTCGATGTGATCGTGATGCCGACGCTTCCCGCCCTGCCGATCACGGTCGACGATGCGCGGCGCGGTGTGTCGGTGATCGCGATGTCGTCTCTGATCCGCCCGTTCAATCTCAGCGGTCATCCGGCGCTGAGTCTGCCGCTGCCCATTGAAGGCTCACCGCTGAAGGCCGGGCTGCAGATCATAGGACGCCATGGCGCCGACGAACGGGTTTGCGCCGTTGCTGCAGCGTTCGAAGCAGCGCTCGCCAGCTGAAATTTTCAAGGAATAGAAACCCATGTCCAGCAGAGTCGTCCTCGTTACCGGTGCGGCGCGCGGCCTCGGCGCCGTGATTGCCGCGCGTTTTCATGCGGCGGGCTACCGCGTCGTCCTCGGCGACGTGGCATTCGATGCCGCCGCTGCCACCGCGCGCGCGTTGAGCGCCGATGCGTCGAGCGCATTCGCGTTGAAGCTAGACGTCACGCGCAAAGAGGATTTCGAGAGTGCGCGCGATGCGATCGTCGCGCGCTGGGGCCACGTCGATGCGATCGTGAACAATGCGGGTGCATCGAAGGTCGTGCCTGTCATGGAGATCACGGCCGAACAGTTCGATCAGGTCATCGACGTCAATCTGCGCAGCGTGCTGTTCGGCTGCCAGGTGTTCGGGCAGCACTTCGCGAACCAGGGCGAAGGACGCATTGTGAATATTGCTTCGCTGGCCGGCCAGAATGGCGGTTCGGCAACGGGCGCGCACTATGCGGCGGCCAAGGGCGGCGCCATCACGCTCACCAAAGTGTTCGCGCGTGATCTCGCCGCCTCTGGCGTGACCGTGAATGCCATTTCGCCGGGGCCGCTCGATTTGCCTATCGTGCACGAGAGCGTGCCCGCGGACAAACTCGACAAAGTGATTGCGAGCATTCCCGTGGGGCGCCTGGGCGCCGCCGACTACGTCGCCGACGCCGCCGTGCTGCTCGCCTCGGGCAACGCGTACTTCGCCAACGGAGCGTGCTGGGACATCAACGGCGGTCTTTACATGCGCTAACCAGTGCGCCAACTCTCGCGCCAAAACGCGCGACGCACACGCCGCCTCACGACGTGTGCGTCTGCGCGTCCTGGTCCCATACCGCCATCACATCGCGCACGAGCGTCGCAATGGACGCGGCACCGAGTTTGTCCTTGATGCTCGCGCGATGCACGTCGACCGTCTTTACGCTGATGTCGAGTTCCGACGCGATGCGCTTACTGCCCTTGCCATCGATCACACCGCGTAGCACTTCCCGCTCGCGCCCCGTGAGCGATTCGAGGCGTTTGCGCAGATCGCGCCGCTTCTGGTCGGCGGCATGACGCTGCGTGGCAAGCTTCATCGCGCGTTGCACGCGATCGAGCATTTGCTGCGAGTTGTACGGCTTTTCCACGAAATCAATCGCGCCGTTTTGCAGCGCGCGCACGGACATCGGTATGTCGCCGTGTCCGCTCACGAAAATGATAGGTAACGTCGCACCTCGTCGGTTCAATTCCGCCTGTACATCAAAACCGCTGGTCTCTGGCATGCGCACGTCGAGCACCAGACATGCTGGGACGTCCGGATCGAATGCACGCAGAAAATCGGCTGCGTTGGCGAAACCTTCCGATTTCACGCCAACCGATTCCAGCAGCCACGCGAGCGAGGTGCGCATGCCGTTGTCGTCGTCGACGATATAGATGACCGGAGCAGGTAAAGTCATCTGCTCTCTCCGAGATTGTTCGTTGCGAAGCGCCGCGAGACGTGCCCTGTGCCGTCCCATTTCATTTGCGCGCTCCCGCAGTTGCATGACCCATCATAACCAGCCAATAAAGCCCTGAAAATGCGCATTACCCCGTAATTCCGCCGCGTAATTTCAAAGCGCACATTCCGGTTTCCGCGATACCTGGTGAAATCTTTAGAAGGATCGGGAGCGACGCCATCACTCAGGCCAATCGTGACAGTATTTTTCGCGCGGTGCTTGCCGTACGCTGTTAATCACAGACTCGAATCACAAGATCAGCAATTGCACGGAAAACACACATCATGTCCGACACATCCAGCACGCTCCCGACGCATGACACCCGCAAGGATTTTCGCCACGCGATGGCGCACTTGTCCGCCGCTGTCAGCGTGATCACCACGGCCGGTCCGTTCGGCCGCTGCGGCATTACCGCGAGCGCCGTGTGCTCCGTCACGGACGCGCCGCCTACGCTGCTCGTCTGCCTGAACCGCTCGAGCGCGATGCACGCCGCCTTCGCGGGCAACGGCCGCGTATGCGTGAATGTGCTGCCCGGCGAGCACGAGCTGCTGGCAAAACACTTCGCGGGTCTTACGCAACTGTCGATGGACGCGCGCTTTAGCCTGCCGTTCTGGGATGAAGGCGAGCATGGCGTGCCCGTGCTGCGCGATGCGCTCGCGAGCCTGCAAGGCGAGATCGTCGAACTCAAGGACGTCGGCTCTCATTCGGTCATGTTCGTGAAGGCGACCCATATTCGCGTGCGCTGCGACGGCGACGGTCTCGTCTACTTCGACCGCAATTTCCACCGCGTGGCTCGCCCTTGCGCCGCGGCGTAAATCGCACCCTGGTAAAACCTTTAGATCGGTGAGGAAACCCACCAGGCGCCCTGCCGCACGCACGCATTTTTTTCTCGCGCGGCGGCGGGTACGCTGCATGCATACCACTAGCCAACCCGCGCCGCCTCACGAAGAAGGTGCGAGCGCATACATCAGACAAAACGATCGGCGAGCACGGGATCGATCGCGGCGCGCCACGACACAGCCGAAGCGAAGAAAGGAGACAAGTCAACCAACGCAAGCCAGGGGCATCCCGGAGAGGGCCATCCCGGACTTGCGAGAAAGCATTCCGCCCGTCATCCTCACACCGGCATTAACCGACCAGGCGGTCAGTGAATGGTGACCAGGATGGCCGCCACCCCGATCGGTACCGCGTTTTATTCGCAATCAGCATGCAGCTCGAGAATCACACCTTTACCGACGCCGGCGAACACGCGGCGCTGCTTTCTGGCTGGGAACAGCAATACTTCCAGCTCGATTGTGGACAATTCCACGGTCGCCTCCAGCAAATCGGCAGCGACGGCATACACGTGTTCTACGAGTCCGTGAACCGCCGCATCGTGCAGCAGGGCAGCACGCCCAGCGACATGCTCGTGTTCGGCATCGTGCTCGACGCGAGTTCTCCGGTGACTTTCGCGGACCGCGCCGTTACGGCTGATTCCCTGATCTGCGCGCGGGCGAACCGCGAGTTCGTGCTGCATTTCCCGGGCGAGACCGCCATACTCGGCATTGGCGTGAAGGTGCCGTTCCTGCGCGAGCGCCCGGAGCTGGCCGCACGCCTCGAAAGCCGCTTTTTCACCAAGACTTCCGTCATTCCGCTCGAACCCGGCGTGCGCGAGCAGTTCATCGCCTTGTGGCGTTACGTAACCGACGAGGCATTTGCGCTGAACGCGTTCGCAGAGTCGGAGCTGGCCCAACGCACCGTGACCGCGCAGATCTTCGAGATGCTCGATGCCGTGGTCGAGAGCGGCACTCCGGACGATAAGACCGATATCACCTGGATGTCGCATAGCGACGTAGTTGCACGCGCGCACGACATGATCATTGCGCGCCCGCTGGAACCCGTGACGGTGCACGAGCTTTGCGAATCGCTGCGTATCAGCCGCCGCACGGTGCAGACGAGCTTTCGCCTCGTGACGGGCAAATCGCCCGTGGAATATATGCGCGCGATACGCCTGAATTACGTGCACCAGTTGCTTCGCAAAGCGCCGTCGGCCGAGCTCACCGTGCGCGACGCGGCGCAGCGCTGGGGCTTTTTCCATTCGGGTCATTTCACGCAGGACTATCGCGAGCTTTTCGACGCCATGCCTTCGGACAATCGTCCGAAATAACGCGCGCCGGAGCATGCCCCGGCGCTGCCCTCACCTGCCGCGCAGATATTCCTCGACCGCCGAAGTCGCGTAATCGATCAGTACCGGCGTGAGTGTCCTGGCCGTTTCCGTGTGCTTTTTCTCATGCACCCAGCCGAGGTAGGTCGTGCTGCGCGCCGCCATGAACAGCGGCAATTGCCGCAGCTGCTCATCGACTAGCGGACGATGCGCGCGGTAGCCCGTGACGAAGGCTTCCATCGCGGTATCGAAGTACGGCTCGCCGCGGATGAAGTAGAGCGACGTCGCAACGTCGAACAAATGCCAGCCGAAGCCCGCATCGTCGAAATCGATCACGCGCACGCGCTCGCCGTCCACGAGCACGTTCTCGGGCACGAGATCCGCGTGGATCAGGCCGAACTGCCCGGCATCCTTGCCATAGGCGCTCAGGTCAGCCCAGAGCGCCTCGCGCGCCCGCTCGAAGAACCGCCGTTGCGGCGCACTCAGTTGCTCCAGTTCCCAGAAACGGCCCCAGAGCGGCTCGCTGCCCGCGAGCCCTTCCTCACACCAGCTATGCCGCTTGAAGCCCGCAGGGGCCCGCCACGCGCTCGTATGGTTGTGCATGCGCGCCGCCATGCCGCCAAGCGTGTAATAGCGGCCCGCGACGTCCTCCTCGCCGCCATCGAGACCCGATTCGAGCGCGCCGAGTTGGCGCCCGTCGACCCATTCGAGCACGTCGATCTGACGGCCTGCCGGCAGTTCATCGCTGTGCACGCGCTCGAACGGGCGCCCCGCGCGCGATTTCACCACGCGCGGCACCTCGACGCCCGCGCTCGCGAGCGCTTGCATCCACTCGAATTCCGAGTGCAGCGCTGCGTCATCGTGATAGCCGAGGCGGTGAATGCGCAGCACCGCGCGCCGACCGTCGCGGCTATCCACACGAAACACGGCGTTCTCGCGGATCTTGATCGGCGCGATCACGCAGTCGCCGAGGTCCCACATCTCAAGCGCCTGGGCGGCAAGATGCTGCAGCGCAAACGCGTTCTCCGACGCGCGCGCGTCTTCTGTATGGGTCATCGCGATCCTCTCAAAGGGCGTTGAGCACGGCGTCGAGTGTGTCGATCAACTGGTCGGCGTGGACCGTCGTGAACGGCATGGGCGGCCGGATCTTGAGGATGTTGTCGTGCACGCCGATACGGCTGATGAGCACGCCACGCTCGCGCATGGCGTTGACGACGCGGCGCGCCACGCTGCCGGCGGGCGACTTGTCCGCGCGGTCTTCGACCATTTCCACGGCGAAGAAGAGTCCGCTGCCGCGCACGTCGCCGATCGCCGCGTGCTTTTGCGCCAGCGCACGCAGACGTTCGAGCACGTATTGCCCCATGGTCTGCGCGTTCTGCTGAAGGCCTTCATCTGCGATCACGTCGAGCACCGCCATGCCCGCGGCGCACGAAACGGGGTTGCCCGCGAACGTGTTGAAGTACATCGGATTGCGCTCGGCGAAGTCTTCGATCAATTCCCGGCGCGCCACCACGCCCGCGAGCGGGTGACCGTTGCCCATGGGCTTGCCCATCGTGACGATGTCCGGCGTGACGCCAAGCTTCTGATGTCCCCAGAAATGCGAGCCGAAACGGCCAAAGCCGCCCTGCACTTCGTCGGAGATATACACGCCGCCCGCGCGCCGCACCTTCTCCACGGCGCGCGCGAGATAACCCGCGGGCACGTCCGGCAAGCCCTCGCACGAGAGGCCTGAGCACATCAGCAGGCCTGCTACACGCACGCCGTCGGCCTCGAACGCGTCGATGGCGGCCTGCACGTCCTCGGCGTAGCGACTCGCGAGTTCGTCTTCGCTCATGCCTGCGCGCTCGCGATACGGGTCGATCACGGGAATCGTGCGCACATAGCGGCCGCGCTGCTGCTGCGTGGAAAGAAACGAGCTGACCTGCACCACCGCCGCCGTATTGCCGTGATACGAGTGCGCGGTGCAGATAATGCCCATGTTGCCGGTGCACTCCCGCGCCATGCGCAGCGCCAGTTCATTGGCCTCGCTGCCTGTGCAGCAGAACATCACCATCGGCAAGGAAGCGTCGAAGGTCGAAACGAGGCGCTCGCCGTACTCCACGATGTTCTCGTGCAGATAGCGCGTGCTCGTGTTCAGCATCGACGCCTGCTTCGCGATGGCCTCGCTCACGCGCGGATGGCAATGGCCTACGTGCGGCACGTTGTTATAGGCGTCGAGATAGCGCTTGCCTTCGGCGTCGTAAAGCCATACGCCTTCCCCGCGCACGATATGCAAAGGCGTGTCGTAGAAGAGCGGCGCGCGCTTGCCGAGCACGCGGTAGCGCCGCTGCAACAGTTCTTGATCAGGCATCGGAAGTCTCCGTATCGGTGGCGGCGCGGCGCAGCATGCGCGCATGCGAGCGCACCGGGTAATAGATGAGGAACCAGCTCGCGACGAACAACGCAACGCCGGACCCGATCACCTGAGAATAAGCGCCGGACGTCATGATCCAGGCGGCGAGCGCGGGACCAGTCGCGAGACCGATCATCTGCATGGCGGTGGCAGCCAGCACCATGCGCCCGCTACGGTCGAACACGGCCATCGACGAGAGCAACGCGGGCTGGGCAACGTTCCAGAAGAAGTTGTAAATGCAAACAACCAGCGCGAAGACGGCGAAGGTCGTGTGCGTGGTGAGAAAGAGCAGACACAGCGAGCCGCCGAGCACGCTCACCGTAAGCGCGCGCGAGCGGCCGATGCGCGTGCCGCACACGCCGAACGCCCACGCACCGAGCACGCCCATGAACTGCGAAAGCGTGAGCGCGTTGGCCACCTGCTGCTCGCTCAGACCGTCAACGGTGCCGATGAGGAACAGATAGGCCCAGACGATGCCCTGCGCCACGAAGTACAGCAGCATGGCGAGCAAGGCGGACGCCTTCGCGGGCCTTGGCAGCTCGATCGCGTTCGCATCGGATTGCGGCGCGCTTTCGCCGCCGCGCGGCAGGTAGCGCACGAATGGCAGCACGACGAGCGGAAACGCGGCGAAGAAGAACAGCAGCAGCTTCATGCCGCCAATGGCGAACGCGCTCGGCACGAGCCACAACCCCAGCGCGCCGTAGATCATCACCCACATGACCATGTAGCCGAAGTTGCGGTCGGGGTTGGCTGTCAACCCGACCGCCGCGAAGCTGAGCGAAATGAGGCCGCCTGCACCAATTCCCACGAGTAGTCTCAGCACAAGAAATACGCTGTGATCGGGCGTGAACGCCGAAGCCGCGTTGCCGAACGCCATCAGCAGAATCGACAGCACGATCACCGTGCGCCAGTTCACGCGCTTCGCGAACAGCGGCAGCAGGATGGAACTCAACGCAATGCCCCACACCTCCACCGAAGCTGCGTAACCCGCCGCGACCGCGTCGAAGCCCAGATACTTCACGAAGCCCTCTACGACCGCGGGCTGAACGATGAACACCTCTGGCCCGACCACACCCGCGAGTATCGCGACCCACAGGCGTGCTCGTGATTTCGCATTCGTCTCTTCGCGCATGGCGAGGCCCTGCAGATCCGCTGGTGACGTATTCATTGTGCCTTGATCCTCGAACGTGGTTCAGTAGGCGAAGCAGACAGATTTCGTCTCGGTGTACGCGTCGATGATCGCGCGGCCATGTTCGCGCCCCACACCGGACGACTTGAACCCGCCGAACGGCAGCGCGGGGTCGACCATGTTGTGCGAGTTGACCCAGACCGTGCCCGCCTCCATGCGGTCGACCACGCGCAGTGCCTTGTCGAGCTGGTTTGTCCACACGCTTGCGCCGAGACCGTACTCGCTTGAATTCGCGGCGCTGATCGCCTCTTCGAGATCGTCGTAGGGCATGGCAACCAGCACCGGGCCGAACACTTCTTCATTCACGAGCGAAAGCGGCTTGCGCCCTTCGTTGGCGACCACGGTCGGGCGCACGAAATAGCCCGCGCCGTCATGCGCCGCGCCGCCCGCCATGATTTCGCCGCCCTGCGCACGGCCTTCGGCGATCATGCCGACGACCTTGTCGCGATGGCGCGACGAAACGAGCGGACCCATCTGCGTCTTCTCGTCGAAACCCGAACCGAGCACGAGGCTGTTGGCCACTTGCGCGATGCCTTCCACGATCTGCCCGTACATCGAGCGCGGCACATAAAGACGCGAGCCTGCCGTGCACACCTGGCCGTGGTTGAAGAAGATCGCGCCCGCCGCGCCTTCAATGGCCTTGCGCGGATCGCAGTCGTCCAGCACGATCACGGGGCTCTTGCCGCCCAGTTCGAGCGACACGCGGCGGATATCCCGGCCGCACTGCGCGCCGATCAGGCGACCCACTTCGGTCGAGCCCGTGAACGTCACCTTGTCGACATCGGGATGACGCACCAGCGCCGCGCCTGCCGTTTCGCCACGACCGGTCACGACATTGAGCACGCCCGGCGGAAAGCCTGCTTCGAGCGCCAGTTCGGCAAGGCGGATCGCGGTGAGCGGCGTTTCCTCGGCGGGCTTGAGCACCACCGTGCAGCCGCACGCGAGCGCCGGCGCGATTTTCCACACGGCCATCAGAAGCGGGAAGTTCCACGGCACGACGGCCGCGACCACGCCAACCGGCACGCGCTGCGTCGAGGCGCGGTACTGTACGCCCGGCGGAAAGCTCAACGACAGATCGACCGTGCTGCCTTCGATCTTGGTCGCCCAGCCTGCCATGTAGCGCAGCCACTGCGCGCTGCCGCCGACTTCGAGCATGCGCGAGAAGCCGAGTAGCTTGCCCTGGTTGAGCGTCTCCAGTGCAGCGAGTTCGTCGCCATGCTGTTCGACGAGATCGGCAAGCTTGAGCAGCAGGTGTTCGCGCGCGGCAGGAGGCATACGGCGCCATTCGTTCGATTCGAACGCGTTCTTCGCCACGGCCACGGCGGCCGCGACGTCATCGGCATCGCCGTCGGGCACCTGGGCGATTTCGCGGCCGCTGGCCGGGTCGTACACGGCGAAGGTCTTGCCACTGCGCGCGGGGACGGTGCGGCCACCCACGATCATCTGGGTGTGGAGGTTTGCAAGCAATTCCTCGATTTGCATCTCAGCTCCTGACTGGTTTGTTTGGCAACTCATTTGGCAACTCATTTGGCAACTAAGCCATCTTTGGAAAACAGGACGGTGGAACCGTCTCGCTTCAATATCAATGCGGTCAGCGCGTCGCGCCCAGGCAATTGCTTCGCCGCGAAATCGTGCGCTCCCGCCGCCTTGACCATCACGTAGCCATCGAGCGCCACGCCCGCGACACTCGTTGCATTCGCAACGAGGCCGGTGATCGAACTGCTCGCACCGGAACTCACGGACTGCCATGTCGCGCCGCCGTCCTGGCTTGCGAACAGATTGCCGCGCAGTCCGCCCACGTAGACCGTGCGGTCAGGCGCGACCACGCCGCTCCAGAGCGTGCCCTTATAGCCCGTGTGCAACGCCTGCCAGCTTGCGCCGTCGTCGCTCGACTTGAATACGGTGCCTTGCTCGGCAGCGATATAAACGTCTTTCTCCTGGCCGGCGAACACGGAAAAGAAGTTCAGCCCGCTCTTGCCTGCGGCCGCGCCCTCGCCTACCGGCTGCGTTTTCCACGTGACGCCGCCGTCGTCGGTCGTGATCAGCAGCGACCACAGGCCCACGGCCCAGCCGTGCATCTCGTCGCGGAACGCGATGGAAAAGAGCGGCTGGTCGACGCTCGTATCCGCGCGTTGCTCGCGCCAGTGCTCGCCGCCGTCGTCGGTGTGCAGCACGACGCCCCAATGTCCCGCCGCCCAGCCGTGCTGCGCGTCGACGAACGAGACCGAGGTGAGCGTTGCGTTGGCGGGCACGGCCTGCGCCTGGCGGAAATGCACGCCGTCGTCGTCGGAGAGCAGGATCACACCGCGCTCCCCGACTGCGACGATGCGGTTGCCCGCGAGTGCCGCGCCGAGCACCATCGAATGCTCCGCGTCGGCACGGTGCTTCGCGGCGACGACCGCGACCGTGCTGTCGGGCGCCGCGCCAGCGAGCGCGGCGTGTGTGTATTGCAGGCCCGCAAGCAGTGCGAGCGCTGCGCAGGCGATCTTCGAACCCTTTGTTCGTTGCATGGCGAATCGTCCTCGTGGCGGGCTAGTGAGTGAAGAAGCTTGAGCTTTTGACCGCCGAGCGGCGCGGGAAGAGCCGTGTGAGCCAGACCGCGAGCGCGGGCAGCGCCGTCATCGCCATCACGAGGTTCACGATGAACATGAACGCGAGCAACTTGCCCATGTCCGCCTGGAACTTCAGTGCGGAGAAGCTCCACGTCGCGACGCCAACAGCGAGCGTGATTGCCGTGAAGATCGTCGCCACGCCAACTTCGAGAATCGACTGTTCGACTGCCTTCACCACGGGCACGTCATGCGAGAGATGCAGTTGCAGCCGGTTGTAGATGTAGAACGCGTAGTCCACACCGATACCCACTGCCAGCACCATGACCGGCAAGGTCGCGACCGTGAGGCCGATCTGCAGTTGCTTCATGAACCAGTAGCCGATGAACGTCGCCACCGTCAAAGGCAGGCAGCAGGCGATCACCGCGCGCAGGTCGCGATACGCGAGCAGCACGAGCACGATGATGGCCGCGTAGACGTAGAGCATCATCGGCAGTTCGCTGCGCGCCACTTCGTCGTTGGTCGCGGCGAGCACGCCTGCGTTGCCGGCAGCAAGGCGGATCGTCACGCCTTCCAGATGGTTCTCCGCGCGGTAAGTCTTCACGGCATCGATCACGCGGTTGATCGTCGCTGCCTTGTGGTCGGCCAGGAACAGATGCACTGCGGTCATCTTGCAGTCCTTCGTCATGTAGCCGTGCACCCGGTTGATTTCGGCGCTCAGCGCCGCATAGTTGGTGGGGTCGATCGGCACCACGAACATCTTCGGATTGCCTTCGTTATATCCCTCGTTGTAGGTACGCAGCATCAGCGGATACGAGCTGACCGAGACGACGCCGGGTACCCGGTTCATCGCGCCGGTAAAGTCGTCTTCGAAGATGCCGAGCCGCGGGTCGGTGCAGTCGGCAACGCGCGGAGTCTCGAACACGACCGTGAGCCAGTCGAGGCCGACGTCGTAGCTGGTTGCGATCGCAACGGCATCCTGGTTGAAGCGCGAGTCGGCGCGCAACTCGGGGGCGCCCGGCTGCAGTGTGCCCACCACACGATCGCGGCTTTGCCACACCGCCACGCCGAAAATCATCGCGGTCACGGCAAGCGTGATCGCGGCATTGCGAGGCTCAGCCAGGCGCGCGAGCAGCCTCAGCCAATGCGCGCGCCGCTCGCGCGCCGCCAGCGCGCGGTCCGCGTACGCCTTTGTGAAATGCATACACGATGCAACGACCGGCAGCATCACGAGATTCGTCACGATCTTGTAGCCAACACCGAGCGAAGCCGTGATCGCCAGTTCGCGCACCATCGGAATGGGAATGAGCAGCAGCGTGATGAACGACACGAGCGCGGTAACGAGCGCGAGCGTGCCGGGGATCAAGAGGCCGCTGAAGCTCTGGCGCGCGGCTTCCATCGGGCTGCGTCCATGCGACAGCTCACGCACGATGAAGTTGATCTGCTGAATGCCGTGCGAAACGCCAATGGCGAAGACGAGAAACGGCACCAGCACCGCGAGCGGGTCAAGGCCGAAGCCGAGTATGCGCAGCGTGCCGAACTGCCACACGAGGGACGTGAGCGAGCACGCGATAGGCAGGATCGTGAAACGCAGAGAGCGGCTGTACCAGTACACGGCCGCCGCCGTGAGCACCAGCGCGAGCGCACAGAACACCAGCACGCCCGAAGCGCCGTCGGCAATGTCGCCGATCTGCTTCGCGAAGCCGATGATCTGCACCTGATACGCGCCGTTTTCATAGGGCTTGCGCAGTTTCTCTTCGAGGATGTGGTTGAACGCCACGTAATCGAGGGCCTTGCCGTTCGCGTCGCGCTCGTTCAGCTCCGCCGTCACCATAGCGCTCGTCTGGTCACGCGAGACGAGCACGCCGACGTAGCCGCCCGCCGAGGTGGACTGGCGAATCGAGGCAATCTTCTCGGGCGTGAGACTCTCCGGCGTGATCGTGCCGTCGATCAGCGGGTCGGCGCGAAAGCCGTCTTCGGTGATCTCGTTGACGAACGAGTTAGGTGTCCAGAGCGACTGCACGCCGCCGCGATCGACGTTCGGCAGATAGCCCACGGCCTGCGTGATTTCGTAGAGCCGGGTGAGGCCTTCGCGCGTCCAGATCGTGCCGTTGCGCGCCTTGAGCACAACCGTGATGCGGTTCGCGCCGAGCAGATCGTTCCGGTATTGCTGGAAGGTCTTGACGTACTCGTGTTCGGTCGGAATCTGCTTCTCGAATCCGGCGTCCATGCGCAACTGCAGCGCGAACACGGCCATCACGACCGTGAATAAGGCGATCACGCCCAGCGTGATCGCGCGATGCCCGAACAGGAACCCCTCGAGCTTGCCAACCAGACGATTCAACACATTGCGCCCCTCAAAGTCTGCTGCCGGTTTCGGGCACGCGCCAACAAGGCACGCGCCCGATTGCTTAAAAATTACGTGTCGCGAAGACGCCGACGAAATTGCGGTCGGCGTACGGCTGCCCAACGGTGTCGTGACCGCCGAAGAAAGCCGTGAAGTTGATACCTGCCTGCCAGACCGCCGGGTTCTGATTGAAAAGCAGATATACGTTGACCGACTTCGCGCCCTGCATGTAGTTCGCCGTGAAGGTTGGCGTATAGCCGTACAGCGCGTCAGAGAACGTCACGCCAGGCGTAACTTGCCAGCCATGAATGATCGTGCCGTCATAGGTCCAGTTGAAGTCGATCGTCGCGCCGACCGAGCTTGCCGTGCCCTTCGCCGCCGTGATCGGGTAGCCGAGGCCTGAGTCGTTGTTCAGCCAGGTGAAGTAACCCGCCGCCGGCGCCTGCGTCACCTGCTGGCCATCGACCGTGCGCGTCACGCCGTTCGAATTGAGGCCTGGGTAGTAGATCCACGCGAGTTCCATTGTTAGCACCGCCATGTCGGCGTGAAGCAGCTTCAGGAACGGATACTCGCTTTGCGTGAGATTCAACTGACCGTTGATCAGATACTGCAGCTTTTTGCGGTCTTCCCACTGCTGGCAGTTAACACCCGACACGCCATTCGTGTTGAAGTCGAGCGGGCCGCCCGCGCCAAAGCACCCGGACAGCGCGACCGCATCGTGCGGACGGTACGAAAGCTCGGTGCCGATCGCCCAGTCGCCAACGCCAAAGTTCGCACTCGCACCAAACAGCTGCCGGTTCTGGAGGTACTGGAACTGTTCCGTGCCATTCGCCAGCGCCGAGGCGACCGGTGACTTGTCGGTATAGTTTTCGTAATAGAAGCCGAAGTTGACGTCGACGTTCTTCGGCTTATAGTTGAACTTGACGCCGAACTGCGGGCGGTATTTGTTCGGCAGCTGCGTCGAGGTCGGAATGCCGATCGAGTTAAACGGAGGGCCCGCATACACACCGTTGACGAGGCCTGAGTTGATGCCCGCGATCGTCTGCGAGTTACCCGCGTTCGGACCCGCGATCGTGCCCGCGTCGGGGCCGTTCACGTTGCCGTTGATCGTGCTGATCGTCAATGGGCCCGCGCCGCGCCCGAAAATGTCGCCCGCGGACCAGTAGGAGCCGACCGGCGGATAGCGGTTGCTTTCCCAGTTGAACTGGTAGTAGGCCTCGGTGCTGAGCCCCGAAGTGATACCTGCCGCGAAGCTGATCATCGGCTCGGGCAGCAGCGCCTGCTTGAGCTGGGTGCCCGGAATCAGCAGCTTTTGAATATCAACGGCGTTGGTCGCATTGATGCCGTTGGTCGCAAAAAAGCTTTCGCCCCAGTTGATGACCTGATTGCCGAGCCGCACGTGCGCCGAGCGGTCGTTGAGCGTGAAATCCTTCTGGACCCAGAGATCGAGCAGATCGACCGGATAGACAATCTGCGCGGCAGCGGTGCTCGACAGCGGCGTTCTGTTCGTATCGTTCGCCAGAAAGTCGTACATGGCGGTGCCGCGGACCATGAACTTGACGCCTTGACTCGGCATCGTGAGCAGCAGCTCGCTCGTCGCGCTGACATACGTGCTGAACGGCTGCCCCTTGCGATAGTTGAGGTTGCCATCGTCGCCCGATGCCCACTGCGCCGTGTTCGCGCCCGCGCCGCAGCCATTCGCGTTGGGGTCGCCCGTGAGCGAGCAGCTCGGGTTCTTGACCCGAATGCCGCCGCCCGCCGTGAGGTTCGAGACCCACGATCCGTTGACGGCGCCGTCGTCGAGTGTGAACTCGTATGCCGAGGCCCCCTGTGCCGCCGTTAGCATGACTAATGAAACTGCTGCGCTGATTTTTGTCTTGGATATCACGCTTTTCCCCTGCCCGCTTTCTTCCAGGTCGAATATGAAGGGTGGCGGCGCACGTCCCCGTGCGCGCCGCCAATGCTGGACGCTACGTTATCGCTCGCTCACGGCGCGCAGGTTCTCGGACGAATAGAAGTCGTCCTTGAAGCGCGCATCGCTCGAGTCTTCGTACCAGCGGATGTCGGTGTCCGTACCGATGGTCGACTGGTCGGTCACGTAACGGCCGTTGTTGAGGTCGTACTGCACGAACGGCTCGACGTCGCAGGCGCCGTGCAGCTCGTACACCGGAATCGGATACGCCTCCTTGACCTTCCAGAGCTTGCCCTGGGCATCGTAGTCTTCGGCGGCCACCGCAAGGCCGCTGTCTTCGTCGATGTAGAAGACTTTCTTCGTCGCAACGTGGCGCACGCCGGACTTCAGCGTCGCCTCCACGACGTAGACGCGGTGCATTTCGTAGCGGCGCGCTTCGGGGCTGACGGCGTCCGGCTTGAAGACGTCGTCGAACTTCGCCTTGAAGTTGAACATGCCGAAGTCGTCGTACGGAACATAGATTTCCTTCTTGCCGACGAGCTTCCAGTTGAAGCGGTCGAGTTGACCGTTGAAGAGCCACGGTTCATCGACCGTGTACTGGTTCTCGAAGCCGATTTGCGGCGCGTCGTACGAATACGCAGGCATGCGGCGCACGCGGCGCTGACCCGTGAAGTAGTAGAACGTATCGCTCGCCTTGTCGAAGTAGTCGCGCTGCACGAGACCCTGCCCCGCGAGCGCGGCGGGCGTTTCATAGGCGAAGTAGATCGCGTAGAGCATGCCAGCCTGCTGCGGCGTGGCGGTGCCCTTCTTGCCCCACGGGAAGTAAAGCGTCTGCTTCGATTCGGCCTTGATCCAGTCCGTGCTGCCCGGCCGCGGTGACGCCGCCGTCACCGCCTTTTGCCACTCCGCGCCAATGCCGCGATAGCGCGCGAGGTGATCCCACATCGCTTCCGCGCCCGTTTTCGGCGCGGGGAACGGCATGCCGGGCAGGCTTGCGCTTTGCAGCCCCTCGCCCGACGAATCCATCTTCGCCTGGGTCGCGTTCAGCGCCGTGTTGGCCTGCACGAAATCAGGCGCGCCGCATTCGCGGTGCGTCGGATACACGTCCATGCGGTAGCCCTTTTTCTGCTTGATGAGCTGTACCTGGCCGGGCGTGAGGTTGTCCGCGTACTTGTCGACGTTGCTCGCGTCGATCGAGAAGAGCGGCTTCTCGCCCTTGTGCTTCCAGTAATCGCCGCGCACCTTGCCATACGACCAGTCGGCCGGCGCGGCTTGCGGACCCGCATAGGCCGGAATCCGGCCATCGGCGCTCGCGCCTTTCTCCATGCCGGCCGTATCCGCCAGCGCCCCACCCGCGAGCGTGCCCAGTACGGCTGCCAGTACGGCTGCCGAACACATCGCTCCCATCTGCGTCTTGCCTTTCATCGTCTCGATCTCCAATACCTGTTGAATCGCACGGCCACCGCGTTGCGGCCCGCTCTTGCCTTTCGTTAGTACTGTTCAGCTACGGCTGTATCGCCGCTTTTGTGCATACGCTCGACCAGCGCCGCCCGATGCTTCGCGACGTCGGTAAGCGCCGGCCTGCGCCGTGCTGCGATTTCCTGCGCGGTATAAGGCCTGAAATCTGCTGGCCGCGTGTCCGCGTTCTTCGTGTCGATCAGCCAGTTCAAAACGTTTGCGAGCTCCGCGTCGCTCAGCGAGGAATTCGACGCACCTGGCACGCGCATCACGAACTCGCGCCCTTCAGGCAAGCGCACGAAATGCCCTAGCTCGCTGGAGAGCGGCGGCACCTTGCCCGGAATGGCATGCGCGTCGCCCGTATGGCAGCCCATGCAGTTGAGCGTCCACGCATTGCGCGCAGAGGCTGCGTCGTAGCCGCGCTCCTGCGCATGCGCGCTCGCGCCGAGCGCGAATGCACATGCGGCAAGCCACACACGCGCATGCCCCGCCTTCATAGCCCGAGGCTCTTGAGCGTGGCTTCGCGATGCTCACGCACCTGCGCACCGTCCATCTGCGTCACGCGCAGCGCCTTCACTTCAGCCGCCGTGAACGGCTTCGCACCCGCATGCTTCGCATTCGCGTCGAACACGAGGTAGTTGAGCACGCTCGCGAGATCCTCGTCGGATTCGGTCCGGAAGCTCGGCATCTTGAAGTTGTAGGTTTTGTCCTTGATCGCGATCTGGCCAAACATGCCGTTGAGCACCGTGAGGCCGAGTTGTTTGCGCCCTTCGCCAATCGCGGCGTAGCGGCCCGGCAGTTCGGTGAGCGGCGGCGCGAGACCATCCTGCCCCCTGCCGCCCGCCTGGTGGCACACGGCGCACTTCGTGTCGAAGAACGCCTTGCCCGGCGCAAACTGCACGTTCTGCGCAAACGCGTCGCCCGCCATCAGCGCGGCGCTCGCCGCGCACAACGTCATGACCCACTTTGCGAGGCGCTGGTTGGAAATCGTTGATGTCATTGCTGCGCCACTCCAAGCAAGGCGGATACAGAGCAGTGATAGTTCGCGTTTCCGCTTGCCATGCACCAGTTGATGTCGTTGTCCAGCGAGAGCTTGTAGAGCGGCTTCTCACGCTCGTTGCGGTTGCAGAAGCAGCGCCCGCACGACGTTTTGCCGCAGCAGTCGTTGTACGACACGATGTAGTCGGTGTTGTCGTGCGGATTGCGGCAGGTGCCGATCCACGTGATCGGCGAAGGCGTCGTGCCGGGCGGGCAGCTGCTCGACGTGCCACCGCAGCAACTGCACAGCCAGCCGTCGATCGCGCAGTAGCGCCAGTAATCGCAGCTATACGGATCGTCGTTTTTGCCCGCGGCCGGCGCGCTTGCGCCGCTTGCAGCGGCCGCGTTCTCCGCCGCGAAGGTGCGGTCAACCGGCAAGAGCGGCACGAGCGCCGAGCCGACCAGCGCGCGGCCAAGCGTCGCCATGGCGCTGCGCCGCGAGCTGCGCTGCGCGACGGTGCGCGCTCTCAGCTCGAAGAAGTTGTCGAACCATTTCATGCTTATCGTCCTGTCGTTCTGTTCTTTGATGACGTGCTCAGGCGTGCTGCTCCGCGTGATTCGTATGACCCGCGTGATCCCCATGGACGTACTCCTGCAGCGACGCCACGCCGCGCTCTTTCGCTTCAAAGAGGCTTTCGAGGTGTTCACGCGAATTCACGAGGCCCTTCGCGCGGATCTTGCCCGACTCGTCGATCAGGAGTGCATAGGGCAGCTTGCCGATCTGGTAGGCCATGCCCAGCTCCTGTGAGAGCACATAGGGGAACTGGCTCAGGCCGAGCTTCTTGTAGAAGGCCGCGTGTTCCGTGGTGTCGCCATCGCTTGCGAGCACGATGTCGGTAGCCGTTTCGCGCGCCTGGATCGACGGCAGCAGCGGCAGCAGCTTCTTGCACACCGGGCAGCTCGGCGAGAGGAAAAATACGAGCGTGCTGCGGCCCGCGGCCGAGATTCCGCCCACCTTGACTTGACGGCCATCGAGCGCGCCCAGCTCGAACGACGGGCCCACAGTGCCGACCGCCGGGCCCTTGTCGATCATCAGTGCGCCGACGGGCATCATCCTTTCGTACAGAATGCCGATCTGGCGCACCAGTGCGAGCGAGATGGCGCAGAGCGCGAGCACACCGGCCCACAGCAGAGCATTAGAGATCAACAGTGCGTTTTCCATTACGAGTTCCTCAGGTGATTCAGCTTCGGACGGTTGGCGAGCAGCACGTCCAGGGTAAAAAATGCGGCAACGGCGAAGAGCGTCGCGCCCAGCACGCTCAGGTAGTCGAACCAGACGACCGCGCGCACGCTTTGCGGCATGCCTGCGAGCACGGCCAGTGTGGCCAGCAGCAACACCCGCGCCACGTGCGCCCATCCGATCGAGTGAGCGGCGGGACCGCCCGTCTGGCGAAAGCCATTGCAGCCACAGTCGATATTGGTACGCCCTCGCGCCACGTTGATGCCGAGCGCGAACGCAAACAGCACGAAGAGCGCGGCGAGCGCCGCGGCGCCCAGGCTGCGCGTGGCGGGCACGAGGCACGCAAGCGTGGCGGCCACTTCGGCGATCGGCAAGGCGAGTGCGAACGGCGCGACGAGCACGTGCGGCAGCAACTGGAAGCCCGCTACGGCTTGTCGTAAATCGGACTGGCGCATCACCTTCGGAATCGCGAGCGCCAAAGTGATAATCGATGTGGTTGCGAGCGCAACAGTCGAAACGACCGGATCGATAACGGGACTTGAGATCATGATTCGCGCCTCGTTACGGATTGACCAGCAGCGACGACGTCGCGCCGACCTGCTTGTGAACGTGCTTGAGCTTGCCCGTTGCCGCGTCGGCAACGACCACGTCGGAGGTCGTCGTGATGCCGTAAAAGAGCGGATGCGCGTCTTCGCTCACCTGGATCGAAAGCAGCGGATCGATCTTCTGGTCCGCGAGTTTCCAGCGCGCAATGCGCTTGTGCGTCTTCAGGTCGAACACCCAGACTTCGCTTGCCGGGTCTTTGTGCGAGCCCTCTGCACCTTGGTGCATCGCCACGAAAAGACGCTGCGTCGGCACGTGCAGCGCGGTTTGCTGCAGGCCGCCGGGACGCCAGCCGGCCTTCGCCTCATCGGGCGTCACGAGCGCCCACGGCGTGCCGAACACGGGTGCCGGGCCGCTGAAATCGGCAGTGCGCACGTTGCCATTGAACGTCGCGAACCAGTACGTATTGCCGCTGCGCGACGCGTTCACGAATGCCGGATCTTTCGCGACATCGATGAACGGGTCTGACAATTTGCGGCTCTTTTCCTTGCCGTTCGCACCGAGGACGACGGTCAACGCCTTGCCGCTTTCGCACAGTGACGTGAAGCGGTCGCTCCCCGACGGATAGGCGAGCACGCAGCCGTCCGTATCGATTTCCGAGGCGACCTGGTGCGTGGCCGTGTTGACCACGGTGACCGATGTGGCGGGCGTGATGTTCGCGACGTAAAGCCACTTGCCGTCTTTCGAAAGCGACGTGTTGTACGGCGACGGTACGCTTTGCGCGTGCTTCGGCGGGATCACGACTTCGCCCGTGATTTGCAGCGTCGCGTTGTCCGTCATTTCAACGACATCGGTACGTGCGCCGTGCGAGCCGCGCGCAAAGTACGTGGTGGCGACGTAGCTCGTCTTGTGATCGGGACTGATCGCGAAGCCCGGCGCGAAACCGGCGTCGATCTGCCCAAGGAAGCGGTTGGCGTCGCCGTCGAGGACATTCGTGCGCGCGTCCGTCATCGAGCTGAAGTTGACGTCCACCACGTACACCTGATGCGGGCTGTACGCCGGCATCTTCGCGATCGTCAGGTCCTCGGCCTTCTCGGTTGCGAGGACATGGGCCGCGTGGGCGGCTATCGCGGCGCCGCCCGCCATCAGCAGCGCCCGTCTCCAATTTCGTAGCATTTTTTCTCCGCAAGAACATTCGTTTTGGCCTTGCGGAAAATTAGCTTTAGTCAGTTTTTGAAACAGCTCCCAAATCGGCAAACGGTCCGTAGAATTATTACGTATGCCTTGCGATGCCAATAATGGGCTTACAAAACGGCGCGATGCATCTTCCCGCTGCGCTGGCTAGCAGGGATCACCCGTAGGCCCGCGCCGTGGCTCAGACGCCTTGGCCAGCTGCTTCGACGAGGGTCGCTTCAACACCTGGCACACAGCCTTCGAACGGCTCGCGCGCACCGTAAATGCGCGTGGGCAAGAGCACGGCTTCCGCTGCGTTCATCAACAGCAGCGCGACGTTCAGGCGCTGGTCGGTGTGGCGGACGACCGCGAAGTGATGATCGGGGAGCGCGCCGTTGAAGCGCGGGTCAGCATCGGCAATGTCCTCGTCATCGTGCAACCCTTCGAGCCTGGCGCCGGGGACGACGCACCAGCATTCGGGCAGACGCATGAGCACGTCGGGAACGTCCCCGAAGTCGGAAATGACCGCTGCGTGCGAGTTGGGCGCCCGGCGAAACCACAGCGGCTCGCCGGTCGCTTCAACGTGAAGCGCCGCGACCGGGAAGAGTAGAAGGCCATTTTCCATGGGTAGTGAATAGCGTGAGATCCCGCAGCCTGGAGGGCCGGATGATCCCGCAAAAACGGGCGCGCCGCTATATCACGGCGAACGGTTTGCCGATATTGGAGGTACGTTTTGCGTCGATCGTCAGGAGAATGGCCGATGAGCAATCCTGAATGCTGAAAACCCGCGGCAAAACAGATGCATTTCTTGTGCGTCCTTACGATTTGCCGCCGCACGCGACGCTGAGATAACGCGGAGCGATCGACAACCCCATGTCCTCGAATGCCAAAAGCGCACTCATGACCGAATCGTTCTCCGCAAGCAGCAGGATTTCGGTAATTTCGAATTCCAGCCACTGGGGCCGGCACCCTGTTTCCTCGAGGATTTCTTTGACGACCAGCACCAGGTCGCGCGACTGAAACTTCCGGGCAGCAAGAGCTGGCGCATGGACGAGACGTACATCCGTGTCAAGGGCGATTGGCGATATCTTTATCGGGCCGTCGACAAGGACGGCAACACCATCGACTTTCTACTACGCGCTCATCGGGACAAGACTGCAGCCCGGCGTTACTTTGAGATGTCGATCGCTCAGAATGGCGCGCCCGAGACGGTGACCATCGACAAAAGCGGCGCCAATCTCGCCGCGCTCGAAGCGAGCAACGCCGATCGTGAGGTGCCCATCAAGATCCGTCGGTCCAAATATCTCAACAACCTCGTCGAACAGGACCACCGGGCGATCAAGCGGCGCACCCGGCCCATGCTGGGCTTCAAGTATTTTCGCTGTGCCCGGATCCTTCTGGCCGGCATTGAACTTATGCATATGATCGCGAAAGAACAGATGAAGTGCGCCCGCGGAACCCATCCGTCAGCGGCTGATCAATTCTACAATCTAGTTATATAAGCAGTACGTTGCATATCGATCTCGTTTGCTCATCGAGTCTTACTGCGACAAAACCTATGCAGTCGCACTACGACTACTACCTGAATCTGGTACGCGGCGATGAGGAGAGCGCCGAGTCGCATCGCCGCTTCTACGATGAATACAACGCGGTGCTCGACATGAGACGATCCAGACCGTATTTCAAAAATTCCGCCGGGCGCAAGGCACCTGGACGGTCCGCGGCGAACCGGTGCTGCCGCAGGCAATCAGCACGACGGCGCTCATGACGGTTGAAGGAGAACTCGACGACATCAGCGGCGACGGCCAGACGCGCGCCGCGCACGACCTCTGCACGGGTATCGCCGCACATGACAGGCGCCACTTCACGGCCGAGAAGTGCGGACACTATGGGATTTTCTCGGGCAAGCCCTGGCATTCCGTCGTGTACCCGCAGGTCCGCAGCTTCATTCTGGCGCATCATGGGGCGGCGCAGAACACGGATTTCGAAGAAGCGCTTGTCGCGTAACCCATTACAGGGTACCTGTAGCCTTTGCGGCGTGCCACGCGGGCGCTCCGACAACCAGACCATGCCGAACACAGCGAAAAATCGAAGCTTCGCCGCGCAGATCGAGAGCCGGATCGTGGTGCTCGCACTCTTTATCGGCTCGATGTGGGCGGTCTTCTTTCTGTCCGCCGCCTTCCCGTCGCTGCGCCTCACACACCACGGCGTCGTCCCGCGCACCGTCTCCGGCCTCCAGGGGATCCTGTTCGCGCCGTGGCTTCACGCTAGCCTCGGCCACATCATGGCGAACACAGGCGGCCTCGTGGTTCTCGGGTGGCTCGCAATGTGGCCTCGCATCGGGAATTTTGTCGTGGCGACCGCGGGGGGCATGCTTGGCGCGGGGTGCTGCGCCTGGCTGCTTGGCGCCCCATATAGCGTCCATATCGGCGCGAGCGGACTCGTTTTCGGCTACGCGGGCTATCTGGTCGCACGCGGCATCTACACACGTCACTTCCTCGCCATGCTGGTCGCGCTCTTCGTCGTGGTCGCCTATGGCATCAGCCTGCTGTCCGGCGTGCTGCCTGTCTATCCCGGCATCTCATGGCAAAGCCATCTCGGCGGCGCGATCGGCGGCGTCCTCGCAGCGCGCCTGACATTCCAGCCGAGAGTGCGCCTCACCCGGCCCTGATTGCACATTGACCCGGGAGCGCCATCGCGCGCTGTTTCCGCCGGCCAATTGCGCGCTCTTCAAAATAGAGGGAAAACTCACTGGCGACACCGGGACACATGTCCAGGCAACCGGCACGGCGCACACTCCAAGCTGCGTCAACAATCCGCCTGTTGCTCTCTGTGCGGCTTTATTGCGGAGGCAACATGTCCCTCCTTCCGAGCAGCCCTACCCGGATTCCAGATCCTCATCCGCATCTGGGTCGCCTCACCACACTGCTGCGGCGCGGCGCCGGTGCGCTGACGATGATACTTCTGAGTCCCGTTCTGGCGGGAGTCGCGTTGCTCGCGTACAGCGAGGACTACCTCAGTGGCGAACAGGAGCGTTCGAGGCGAGTCATCTTCGTCGGACAGGTGGCGGGCTGGAAGCCACCGCCCGATGCGCAAAGTTTGGCGAGCGCGACTGAAGTCGCCGTGCAGTCTCGCCGGCCCGGCAGGCTCAACGCCGCCGTTCAAGTCTGGGCTTCAAAGCTGAACTTTGCTGCCACGGAACGGAGATTCGGACTGCCAACTGGATTACTCGGGGCACTTGCCCAGCAGGAATCATCGGGCAACGCCCACGCGGTCAGTTACGCCGGCGCCCGGGGCTTGTTCCAGCTAATGCCGACGACGGCAAGGGAATATCACGTCGACCCAATGAACCCTTCGCAATCCGCGTGGGCGGCCGCACGAAAGCTTTCCGGGCTGATTCGCCACTATGGGGGAGATCTCACGTCAGCGTTACGCGCCTACAACTGGGGAGAAGGCAACCTCGACCGCAAAGGTCTCAGCCTGGCTCCGATGCAAACGCTGTCCTACGCGCCGTCGGTGATGTCACGCATGGGTGACTACAGTGGTGGCGGCATCTCGGCTCAACTCGCAGCCTACCAGCCCGGGGCGTGACTTATCAACATGGTCACGACCACCAACGAGCGCCGCCTCCGTCGGCTACGGAAGTTCGTCTGCCAGGGCGATCCGCTGCGCATCTTCTTCTGACGGACTTCCGGGCTCGGCCATGAAGCGACGCTCGGGATGTGTGTTCGAATGGCTGCAGTTCAGCGCATTACCGCCTGTCCAAAGCGTTCATAGCGGCGCGTAGTATCGGCTGCGAGGTTTCGTTGCGAGCAGTCCTATCCCAAGGGTACCTGGACCGGTCGACTGCTTCGCGCCCCTGCGATACAAGGATGACGAATCTCGGGCGTAGATGGCCGCAACATGACGCCGGGAGCGAATTCCTTTTGTCGTCAGCGGACATTTCCTGAATGAACTTGAGGACGGGGTCGTGGACTTGAGCACAGGACAAGCGTTTGTCAGGCACAAAGGCAGGTCGCCCATTGTGTGATCGTCTGCGAAGAACCACACTCGTCAACGCGCCGTGCTGATCACCGTCATCCGGAATGGGCCGCCGTTCGCCGCTGCATGAGCGACTGCCTCGTTCGCATCGTCGAGCGCGAACGTTGTCACATCGAAATGGCCCAGATGCAGCAGCCCACCTCGAATCAAACCTGTCATCAACGTCACGGCTTGCGTTGGATACATCCACTTGCCGCGCAACGTAATGTCGTTGCGCATGATCCACGGATAGGGAAGCTCGAGGCCCGCGCCGCCCAGCATGCCAACACCGCCCATCAGGACCACGCGCCCATACGGGCGGACCGCCATCACCGCGGCACGCACCGTCGTCGCCGGAACAGACGGCGGCATCAGGTCCATCACGCAGTCGATCGGTCCTGGCGCCGCCCGTTGCATGCGTTCGCTATCCGTTGCTTCGTCGCCGGACAGTAAAATGGTTCGCACGCGATCGCCGAATCTGCGCTCCAGGTCTTCGAGTGCCTGCGCGTTGCGGCCGGGTGCGACGACGCAGCGCGCGCCCATTGCGAGCGCGACCGCGACACACGCGCTGCCGAAGTTGCCAGTCGCTCCGCTGACGAGCAGGATCTCACCGGCCCGCAGATCAGACGCGAGCAGCCCGCCGTATGGTACGAGCAACGTATTGAGCGCGCACCAACGCGCGGCGTCAGCCGGATCGATCTCGCCGATGCGCACCGCGTTTTCTGTCGGCAACCGTAGCTGCTCGGCAAACGGGCCGTCGTGAAAATACCGCTGCAACCGCCTGCCGCCCTCGCCTCGCGCGCTCCAGCCCTGCAGCACGATATCAGGCATGAGCGCATCGTCGCGAGAGCGCACGGTCGGATCGCAGAACACCCAGTCGCCCAGTTTCAGATGCGTCGCATCGGGACCGATTGTGCGGACCCGACCGATCGCGCCGCAGCCCGGCACGATAGGCAACTCGATTGGATAGCGGCGTTCACCGCTGAACACTTCCTGCGCATAGGACAACACCGGCGCCGCAACGACGTCTACGATAACTTCGCCGGTGCCTGCAGAAGGATCCGGTATCTGTTCGATCGTGAGCGGCGCGTTGAGCGTCTTCAGGACGGCAGCTTTCATGACTCTTCCAGAAAGGGGGGATGGGCCGATTCTGGCAGGCTTAGAATAGGCAACAAGGCCCGCTGCGATCCCAGGATTGCGCAGTCCCACCCTGCCGTCCTACCCGATATGAAGCGAACACGATGACCGCCACGACGCGAACCCCATTCGGCGACTTTCTGCGCTCCCGGCGCAAGAAGCTGAGACCCGGCGACGTCGGCCTCAACGATGGCCGGCGCCGCCGCACGCCCGGCCTCCGGCGTGAGGAAGTCGCGGAACTCGCGGGCATCGGCGTGGACTGGTATATCCGCCTCGAGCAAGGGCGCGCGGTCAGCCCTTCGGATGCGACGCTGGATGCGCTTGCGCGGGCATTGCAGCTCGACAATGCCGAAGTGGCCCATTTGCGCACGCTCGCGCAGCGCAGTGAACCGCGCGCCTTCGCCCGCGAGAATGTGCCGCCCGCCGTCGCGCGGGTGGTAGCCAGTCTCGCTCTTCCGGCTTACGTGACTGGTCGGCGCTGGGACATCCTTGCGTGCAACCAGGCCGCCACCGAACTGCTCGGCTTCGATCGTCTCGCTGCGCAAGACCGCAACATCATGATTTACATGTTCCTCGAACCCGAAGCACGGCGGCTCTTTGGCGCGAGCTGGTCGAATGAAGCCCGGCGCATGATCGCGCTGTTTCGTACAAGCCACGACCTCCATGCGGGCGATCCTGCGTTCGTCGAACTGGTAGGACGCCTTGGTTCGAGCAGCGAGGAGTTCGCGAAATGGTGGAGTGCACACGACGTGCGCAGCGGCGCGTCGGGTCAGAAGGTCTTTGCGCACGCGAGGCACGGTGTACAGCGCTACGAGTACGCAACGTTTCAGGCGAACGACGATCCGGCGCTTAAGCTCGCAATCTACACGCCGGTCGACGCGGACGTCGTTTAGCTCAGGCGGCAACAGGCGGTGGTGTTCCCGCTTGCCGGCGTGATGCCCGTTCGAGCGACGCGCCGGCCGGGAAGCGGGACCCCGAGTGCTTGAGTCGATCGATGTCGTCGTTGTCGACGCTCCCCGTGTCTCTCAACGACTGCGCGCTGTCGAGCACGACCATCGCCGACATCAGCCTGGTGAGCGAGGCGCCCTCAAGTAGCGCCATTCGAATCCGTGCGGACCTTCATGCACCGTACCGGCTGATGTTTCCGGAAAGTGCGCGGGGAATACGATCGCCCCCGTTTTCGCCGCGCGTTCGAGCAACGATTGCCTCGATGCTCGCGCCTGTGGCTGATCGAGGCAGAACGTCGAATTCCACTGAGGACGATAGACTTGCAACGGACTGTGCATCACGTCCCCGGAGAACAATGCTGTCTGTCCCTGTGAGCGAATTTCGATAGCCATATGCCCGATGCTGTGGCCCGGCGTCGGCAGAAAGCGAATGCCGTCGACAATCTCCGCCCCTTCATCCGGCACGATGCGGGCCTGTTGGGCCTCGATGACCGGCAGTACGCTGTCCTCGAATACCATGCGCCGCGGCTCTCCTTCCGGCTTTGCGAAATAGTCGCACTCGCGCTGGCCGAATACATAGGTGGCGTTCGGAAAGACGGGCATCCAGCGGTCGTTTTGCCAATGCGTGTTCCATCCGACATGATCGACGTGCAAATGTGTGAGCAGCACATAGTCGACGCGCTCGCGCAGGAAGCCTGCCGCCTCGAAGCGCTCGAGCACGGGGTTGTCGAGTTGGTCGAACAGTGCACTGAACGGCCGCGTTTTCCCATTGCCGATTCCCGTGTCGACGACAATAGTCAGTCCGCGGAATTCAACGACCCACAAATGCGTTCTCATCGATACGCGTCGATTCGTCAGGTCGAGGCTGGCGGTCGAACAGTGTTCTTCCAGAACACGACCGCTAGCGGGATCCCAGTCCGGGAACAAGACATCGGGAGCGAGTGCGAACGCCGTTTCATCCACCCGAGTGATGGTTGCATCGCCCACGAGATGAGTATTGGAAGCGTTTTTCATAGCAACGTTGGTTCGTAGTAAGTCATGGAGTTCCTCGCTCTACGGCAGGCGCATGCGCGACCGGCACGCGCCGCATGGCCAGTATGTAGAGCGCGGCGCCAATCAGTGAGGACAACCCACCGGTCAAGGCCAGCGCGACGCCCAGACTGTTGCCCATGTGCCCGAGGTGCTCGTTCAGGTAACCGACGGCCAGCGGCCCAACGCCTCCGCTGATCGCGTTGGTCATGAAGACGAGCAAAGCGAGCGAACGACCACGCATGCGGTTCGGCACCGCGATTTGCAGCGGTACGGGCGCGAGGCCCATCGCGATGCTCGCGGTGAACGCACAGCTGCCATACAGCAGAACCGCGACTGTGCTGTCGGCGACGAGCGGCATCGCAATCGCGGCTGGCACCAGTGTAGCAACCGCGCCGGCGGAGAAGCCCAGCACCCTGCGCAACGTGTTTTCGTCAGTGATTCGCGTCGCAAGCATGCCCGCGCACGCGATACCAAGTGTCCCACCGATCACGTAAGCGGGTGCGGCCATCTGGCCCACCGCCTTCGGCGCGAGATGAAAATGGCGCATCAGCAAAGTCGGGAACCACGCGGCGTGCGAGTAGAACAGCGTGATCAACGCGACGTAGGCCGCGAAGTACGGCAGGCAGAAGCGATTGCGCACGAACAGTTCGACCACGACTTCGCGCAGCGATGGCATGGCGTCTCCTGCTTGCGTAGCACGAGCGAAGGTCTCCTGGCGGACCGGTTCGCGAACCGTGAATGCCACCAGCGCGGCCAACACGAGCCCGGGCAGCCCGACCGCGACGAACACCATTTGCCACGGCTCGAAGCCATGCGCCGCAAGTAGCGCGCTGCTGTCGCCATGCGCGACAGACAACAACATGCCGCCGCCGAACAACGCAACGCCGCCCCCCACGTATGGCCCAAGCATGAAGACACTGCTCGCGCGCGCCACGCGACGCGGCGTGAAGATGTCGCTGAAGATCGACAATGCAGCGGGGCTCAGCGCGGCCTCTGCGATCGCGGTCCCTGCACGAGCGATGAGCAGTTCGGAAAAGTTCGATGCGAATCCGCAAGCCATCGTCGAGATTGCCCAGATCGCAATGCAAGCGGCGATCAGCTTCACCCGGTTGGCTCGATCGACGAGCCGCGCGACGAAAACGCCCGCCGTTGCGTAGCACATCGTGAACGATAGACCCTGCAGCAGGCCGATTTGAGTATCGGTGAGCGCGAGCGACTGCTTGATCGGCTGCACGAGTACGCTGACGATCTGCCGATCCAGATACGAGAACGCGAAGCAGATGAAGAACAGCAGCACGATGTAGACCGGGTGTCGAACATCGCTGGATGACGGCCGGCCGACGTGCTCAGTCGCCTGAATCGAAGGGGGATAAGCGCTCATGCACGATCTCCGGAGGATGAGTAGGTGATTCGTCCGTCACACTCGTTCTTGTTGTTCCGTGTTCAGTCCACAACGGTATCCGCGGCCAGCAATGCAATGCAGTCGCCGGGTTCCACGCGCGCGAAAGTACGGATGCACATCACCGTGGCGTCGGCGCGGAAGCGAATCTCCAGCGGCGCTTGCCAGGGCCGGTGCGGATCGAAGAGACGTCCCGCGATCTGACCTTCGCGAACGCGATCGCCGAGTGCGAAAGCGGGCTCGAACACGCCCGCAATCGGCGAATACACATAGTGGCGTGCGCCTTCCACACGAAGAAATTGCGTCTCACCCGCCGGCGAGGGATCAGCCTCCGGCGTCATGCCGAGTCGGTGCAGGACGCGAAGCAGGCCGCTCTCGACGATCGCGAGGTTGGCCGCGTCACACCCTGCGTGGCCGCCGAATTCGCCGCACAGGAATAGCTTCCCGTGGCGTTCGGCGGCCGCCGCGAAAGTGCGATCTTCGCCGAGCAGATCCATGATCATCGTGTTTGGTGCTCCAAACGCGCGAACGAGGTCCAGATAGAGCGCACGCCGCTCGCCTTCGGCGGGTGGCGACGCGAGAAGCGTGGGAGCATGTTCGAAAGATGCACCGCCGGCGTGAAGATCGATGACGACGTCGGCGCGTGGAAGCAATACCGTTTCGACGTAGTGCGCGATCATCTCCGTCGGCTGCCCGTTGCGTGCGCCCGGAAAAAGCCGGTTCAGATTGCCGTGGTCAATCGGGGAAGTGCGGGAGCCGTTGATGAAGGCCGGGAAGTTCAGCGCTGGAATCACGATGATGCGGCCACGGATCGCCATCGACGGCAGCCGCTGGAGCAGCTTGAACAATGCGACTGGGCCTTCGTATTCGTCGCCGTGGTTGCCGCCTGTGAGTAGAACGGTCGGGCCTGTCCCCGCTCCGGCGTTGAGCACGGCGAGCGGGATGGGAATGTGCCCGTAAGCCGAGCGATCGTGCGACCAGGGCAGCCTGAGCGTGCCGGTCTGGAAACCGGTGCGCTCGAAGTCCACGTCAGTGGCGATAAGCGAAGGAAGATGGGACATGGTGCGATCCGTAAGCAGCGAGGCGACGCCCCGGTTGTCTTACTATCGCCGAAGACAAAATGCCTGACCAATGCCGTTTTCTGCAGCCGGTGATGCTTTGAAGGCATCACCGGCTACGCGTTCCTCCACCGTCGCGCCGCAGCCACGCGCCGCCTACTTCAGCTGGTCGATGAATCGAGCCAATGCCATGTTTGCGCCGTTTGTTACGTAGCAGAATTCGAGTGGCAACGGCACCGACAAATCCTGAAGATCGACGAAACGCACGCGTGCCGGTGGACGATCGCGATTCGCCGCGTTCACGATCGCGGCCCCCATGCCCGCGGACACGAGCGAAAGGATGGCCGTTTCGGTGCTGGCCTCCTGTCGGATGTCGAGCGTCAGGCCGCGCTCGGCGCACGCGGACAGGAGGCGGTCGTAGTACGCCGGGTAGACGCGTCGAGGAAAGGCGATAAATGGGGTTTCCCGAAGGTCTGCCGTCGAAACGGCCCCCGCTTTGCCGAGCGGCCACGCTTCAGGCACGGCCAACAGGACGTTCTGTTCGAGCACCGGCACGCTCGCGATGCCTTCGGGGAGCACACCGACTCGATAGCAGAAACCGCCGTCGAGCCGTCCCGCTGCAATCGCTTCAAGTTGCTCCGGAGTGTTCATCGGCTGCAGTTCGAGCGCGACTTCCGGCACTGCCTGTTCGAATTCGCGCAACGCGCTGGAGACAATGCCACTCCATGCCGCGTTTTCGACAAACCCGACGCGCAAATGACCGCGCAAACCGGAGGCGATCTGGCGGGCGAGGCGATTGGCGGCGTCTACGCGGGCCAGAATCTCTCGCGCCTCGGACAAGTAGGCCTCGCCCGCAGCCGTGAGCAGCAGACCTCGTGGCGTACGTTCGAACAAAGCCGCGCCGATGGCCTGTTCGAGATCCTGGATTTGCCGGGAAATCGCCGGCTGCGTCACGTGCAGTTGTTCGGAAGCCGAGCGCACACTGCGCAATTCTGCGACAGCGATGAAATAGCGAAGATGCCGGAGTTCCATGGCGGTATGGGAACAGGACGTTGGAGCGTCATCGTAAACCACTGCACGCGTTGAATGGCAGCCTTGAGGAAATCGTATAAGTCAGGCGTGTGGGGCTCGTGCTTATGAATTCGGCTTCACGATGATCTTGCCGATAACCCGGCCCGTTTCTTGAGCTTCGTGTGCTTCGACGATAGCGTCGAGTGATACTTGCATCCCTATCGTGGGTGCATACGCTCCGTGCACGAGGCATTGGCTGATCGCTGAGACCGCTGCGGACTTTGCGGCCGCCGGGACAGTGTAGATGTAGATGAACCGGAATGTGCAGCCTGCGATCATCGCCTTTAGCAGCGGAAGGGCCAGGTGGTCGGCAGCGGACTCCACAGCATAGGCGCTGATGATGCCGCCGTCGGCCAGACAGCTCATATCGGTTTCGAGGTTGTCTTGCAGACTGACATCCACGATCCGGGCGACCCCTCGCTGCCCAGTAGCCGAATTCACGATCGCCGACACATCTTGCGACAGTCGATTGATGACAAGGTCTGCACCCGCACGTCGCGCAGCGTCCGCCTGTTCAGGCGTTGAGACGGTCGTCGCGACCCACGCGCCCGCCCATTTTGCAAGCAGGATTGCTGCGGTTCCGACTGCCCCCGCGCCCCCATGGACGAGTATGCTATGCCCGTTGATAACGCCATCTGCGAAGAGGCAGCGATGAGCCGTGAGTGCTGGAATGCCCAAACAGGCTCCGACCTCAAACGAAACGTTGTCGGGTAAAAAAACGGCTTGTGATGCCGGCACGACTGCGCAGTCCGCAGCCGTGCCGAATGGGCGACGATATTGCGCTTCGAACAGCCATACCCGTTCGCCGATGCGTGTCGGCGCAACGCCGACCCCGACCGCGTCGATCACTCCGGCGCCATCTTGATGCGGAATGACCATGGGGAAAGCGGCAGGACCGGAGAAACCGGTGCGCGCCTTGATATCGCTCGGATTCAGACCGGACGCATGGATTCGCACGCGAACTTCGCCGGGACCTGGTTGCGGAACCGGAAAATCACCAAGCCTCAGTACTTCCGAAGCTCTGCCCTGCCTTTCGTAGTATGCGGCCTTCATCTATCTCCCTCCTTGAATAACACGGTCGTCCGCTGAGCGTTGGTCAGCGCAATAGAGCGGAGACTATCGGCGGTCGACTGTTTTTGTACAAGAAGGCACATCTTTGATATATAGGGATAGAAAGTATCCTATTGGGAGTCTGCATGGCCTCTTCGGTTACTACGTATCAGTGCTCCGTTGCTGCAACGGTCGACGTCGCCGGCGGAAAATGGAAACCGCTGATCGTCCACTATCTGATGAACGGCACGAAACGGTTCGGCGAATTGCGACGCTTGATCGGAACAGTCACGCAGCGCTCTTTGACGCTGCAGCTTCGTGAACTTGAATTGAACGGGATCGTGACACGTAAGGTTTTCGCGGAGGTTCCGCCGCGTGTCGAATACTCGTTGACCGAGTTCGGAAAAACGCTCGCGCCCGTGCTTGAGGCAATGAAGCAATGGGGCGACGCTTACATCGAACGACTGGAGCAATTGGAGTCCTGCTAACCGCGCTCGTCGACGTCCGCTTATAGGCCCAGAGAACGGCGCTTGGGGGTCGACGACTATGGGCCACTGCATCGGGCTATAGTCCGCCAGCAAGCGCCGTGTATTTTCGCTGTTACGGAGTCGTTGGAACGACCGCTTCGCTTTGATACCGGCCCTTTGCACGCGGAGGGTGGTCTATGGCAACAGCTCGGGCGGCGGCAGTGGCGGCGCCCTGATGTCCAGTCAACGGTCATTAGCGTAGCGCGATCGTCGTGTCCTTCGCGTTGAGCGCTGCTTCGAACAGAGACTTGCCCGGGCCCGCCAACCACGCGTCGAAGCTCAGCAGTGGCCCGAACGTGCTCGTCAATGACGCGATATCCGCATTACCGGCCAGCCGGCCATCGTCAAACAGATCGGCGAGGCGTCCGAGGAAAGCATTTTCTCGCAGCAGACTGTCGGGGAAGCGTTGATAGGTAATGGACTTGCCTCCTCGACCATGCCCGCGTTATCCCAGGAAGCGCTTGAACTGAACCGCCTCGTGCTCGAGGAGATAACGAGCAAGTGGACACTGCTCGTGCTAGGACATTTGTGCGGAGGCCCGATGCGCTTCAACGCTTTACGGCGCGCCAACGACGGCATCACACAAGGGCCTTGACACAATGCCTGCGTCGCCTCGAAGCCAGTGGATTCGTCAAGCGATCGGTGGTCTGCACCGCGCCCGTCGCGGTGATGTACGAGATTTCGCCGCTGGGTCGTTCCTTGGAACCGCATTTGCGGGCGCTGTTGCAATGGGTGGACGAGAATCGTGATGCGATCAAGGCGTCGCAGTGCGCGTTCGCCACACAAGGCCCGGGAGACGCGCTCAATCAGACACCGGGAGCTGTGTCGCGATAACGATGAGGGAACGAGCGGACAATCACATTGCACAGGACTGCTTGTCACGCCGGGCACGGCGCAGAAGATCGACTTTGCTGCCAGCCTTCAGAGGCACGGCCCAAGTCTTTCCATCGACCAAACGAGCGTCGACGCAGATGTAGCTGCTCGCGACGGCGCTGCCGCAGCAGCACCAACTTTTGCGTGATACGCGCGGCCCTCTGTCATCTAGATGGCCACGCTCGCGCGCCCCGAGTCGTTGTCACTTCGACTGGCATCCCGCCCACAATATCGGGCGGCGATCGACCCACGGCCGGGCCCGCTCGAGTTGCCCGGCAAGTTGCAGCAACGTGTCTTCCCGGCCGAATCCTGCCGCGAACTGCGTGCCAATCGGCAAGCCGGTTTCCGGGTGCGTTTCAAGCGGTACGGACATGGCAGGGAGCCCGGAGACGTTGAAAGGTGGCGTGAATGGGGAATGTCGAAAGACCCGAATGGGTCGGTCCGCAACAGGATCTCAACGCCCTGTTTCCGAGGGAGCGCGTGCCGTCCCCGAAGCTGCAAGCGTTCCTGCGCTACTTGAAGACTCAGTTGCGCTTTACGCATACGACTTGACTGGACGAAAGTACACCACCCGCGCGCTCTATGGTTCACCGGGCAAATGGCATCGGGCATCAGCAATCGGATTCACGTCGTACCTCGACAGGCTGAAGTTGGAGCAGCTTATGGCGTCGGCACTTATTCGGCTATCCTGCATCCGCGATCTCGCCGCAGATTCAGCCCGCCGGCATTAGCGCAGATATGAATGGATCGGAGCGTTGGGCGCACGGATGTCGAATGGCTGATATCGGGCGAGCAGCAGTCACTTGAGCTACTCAGGTCGAGCGGCTGCTCAGGGTCGACAAGCGCCCTCCGGATGGCAGGAAATGTCACACTCACTTCCTCAAAGCCGTTCCGTTGTGCGATTTGCCCGCCCCGCCACGCGGCCTCCCCTCGCTGGTTTTCGCACCAACCGGATCCGGCTGACACAGGAAGCTCGCACCCGATGGGCGGATGCGCAATTGCAATAAATCGCCTCGGCGCAGGCAATATCGACGCGAGTGTGGTGCTTAGACGTGAAGGCTGGCAACGCAGCCGCGCGCCATCGGCGAGACCGACGCTCGTGGGCATCTGTGGGCGCCGCCGGCCGCTGGGATAGCCGCGATAATGGGCTACAGCAAGGACGGGAGCCTTTCGCTTTTCGCCAATCAGGCCGACGACGTCTGGCGCCAGTACTACGCCTCCTTGCAGCAAAGCTACGGCGACCCTTCGACGATCAAGTGGACCGGCTTCTTCAACATCTACTCGACACACGATCAGGGCAGTGCAATGCAGGGC
>NZ_CAJMYY010000049.1:0-47775 GCF_905220185.1 Paraburkholderia sp. J11-2
CCTCTACAAGCGAGACCCCGGCCCTAAAAAGCCGGGGTTTTTGCTTTTTCGCTCTCCCTATAAGTGAGAGCGTTGTGGGATCGGCGCCGAACAAAGTGCTTGACACGATTCGGATGTTCCCCCATAATCATCAGTTCTCTGCGGAGGGGTGCCCGAGTGGCTAAAGGGGGCAGACTGTAAATCTGTTGGCTTACGCCTACGTTGGTTCGAATCCAACCTCCTCCACCAGAATTCAGCTGTAGTAAGTGTCGGGCCGGCAGCAGTACCAAGCCGGCGAACCTCGCGGGTGTAGCTCAATGGTAGAGCAGAAGCCTTCCAAGCTTACGACGAGGGTTCGATTCCCTTCACCCGCTCCAGCGAAGCAATAAAGCGGTTTAGAGCAGTTTTTGCCCATGTGGCTCAGTGGTAGAGCACTCCCTTGGTAAGGGAGAGGTCGGCAGTTCGATCCTGCCCATGGGCACCAGCCGGTATCTAGCGGGCCTCAGAAGCCCCGCATCGAGCAGGCAGCAGCAAGCCAGTGATTGTTTGCGCGCCCCGCGCAACGTACGGAAAAATCCTCTTAGGAGTCGAAAATGGCCAAGGGTAAGTTTGAGCGGACCAAGCCGCACGTGAACGTGGGCACGATCGGTCACGTTGACCACGGCAAGACCACGCTGACGGCAGCGATCACGACGGTTCTGACCGCGAAGTTCGGCGGCGAAGCGAAGGCGTACGACCAGATCGACGCAGCGCCGGAAGAAAAGGCACGTGGTATTACCATCAACACCGCGCACGTCGAGTACGAAACGGCTAACCGCCACTACGCACACGTCGACTGCCCGGGCCACGCTGACTACGTGAAGAACATGATCACGGGCGCGGCACAGATGGACGGCGCAATCCTGGTGTGCTCGGCCGCTGACGGCCCGATGCCGCAAACGCGTGAGCACATCCTGCTCGCCCGTCAGGTTGGTGTTCCGTACATCATCGTGTTCCTGAACAAGTGCGACATGGTCGACGACGCCGAGCTGCTCGAGCTGGTCGAAATGGAAGTGCGCGAACTCCTGTCGAAGTACGACTTCCCGGGCGACGACACGCCGATCATCAAGGGTTCGGCCAAGCTGGCGCTGGAAGGCGACAAGGGCGAACTGGGTGAAGTGGCGATCATGAACCTGGCCGACGCACTGGACACGTACATCCCGACGCCGGAGCGTGCAGTTGATGGCGCGTTCCTGATGCCGGTGGAAGACGTGTTCTCGATCTCGGGTCGCGGCACGGTGGTGACGGGTCGCGTTGAGCGCGGCATCGTCAAGGTCGGCGAGGAAATCGAAATTGTCGGTATCAAGCCGACGGTGAAGACGACCTGCACGGGCGTGGAAATGTTCCGCAAGCTGCTCGACCAGGGTCAGGCAGGCGACAACGTGGGTATCCTGCTGCGCGGCACGAAGCGTGAAGACGTGGAGCGTGGCCAGGTTCTGGCCAAGCCGGGTTCGATCACGCCGCACACGCACTTCACGGCTGAAGTGTACGTGCTGAGCAAGGACGAAGGCGGCCGTCACACGCCGTTCTTCAACAACTACCGTCCGCAGTTCTACTTCCGTACGACGGACGTGACGGGCTCGATCGAGCTGCCGAAGGACAAGGAAATGGTCATGCCGGGCGACAACGTGTCGATCACGGTGAAGCTGATCGCTCCGATCGCGATGGAAGAAGGTCTGCGCTTCGCAATCCGCGAAGGTGGCCGTACCGTCGGCGCCGGCGTGGTTGCAAAGATCATCGAGTAAGTTTTTGCCAGTCTCGTTGATCGACTAAGTGGTTTCGGGGTTGGCGATGCCGCCAACCCCAAAATGGTTTAGGGGTATAGCTCAACTGGCAGAGCGTCGGTCTCCAAAACCGAAGGTTGGGGGTTCGATTCCCTCTGCCCCTGCCAACTTCTCGCGCTTCGGTGCGTTGTTCTTTAAGGTGTTATGGCGAATCCTTCCGTCGAAACTGTTAATACTTCCAGCGACAAGCTGATGCTTGCAGTGGGCGTATTGTTGGTTGTGGCCGGGTTCGTAGGGTTCTACTGGCTCGGTAGCCAGGAGTGGTATGTCCGCGGTGCAGCGCTCGCAGTGGGCGTGATCGCGGGGGTGGTAGTCGGTCTTCTCTCGGCGCCCGGCAAGAGCTTCATCGCGTTTGCCAAAGACTCGTACAAGGAAGTTCGCAAGGTCGTCTGGCCGACTCGCAAAGAGGCCACGCAAACGACCCTGGTGGTCTTCGGTTTTGTGCTGGCAATGGCCATCATTCTGTGGGTTTGCGACAAGTCCATCGAGTGGGTGATTTTCTCGGCGATTCTGGGTTGGAAATGATATGAGCGATACACCGGCATCCCCGAGCGGAAAACGTTGGTATGTGGTGCACGCCTACTCCGGCATGGAGAAGAGCGTGCAACGTGCGCTTCAGGAGCGCATCGAACGTGCTGGCATGCAAGACAAGTTTGGCCAGATCCTCGTTCCGACTGAAGAAGTGGTCGAGGTGAAGGGTGGTCACAAATCAGTGACCGAACGTCGTTTCTTCCCGGGCTATGTCCTGGTTGAGATGGAAATGACGGACGAAACGTGGCACCTCGTGAAGAACACGGCAAAGGTGACCGGTTTTGTCGGCGGGGCGCGTAATCGCCCGAGCCCGATTTCGCCGCGCGAAGTCGAAAAGATCATGTCGCAGATGCAGGAAGGCGTTGAGAAGCCACGCCCCAAGACCCTGTTCGAAGTCGGCGAGATGGTCCGCGTGAAGGAAGGTCCGTTCACGGACTTCAACGGCAGCGTCGAAGAAGTCAACTACGAAAAGTCGCGCGTCCGGGTCTCCGTCACCATTTTCGGTCGCGCCACACCGGTCGAACTCGAATTCGGCCAGGTCGAAAAGCTGTAAATCGAATACTACGGATCGCGCCTCTGGTGCGGTCCGTTTTTCCGCGCTTACGGTCCGCGTTATGGCCGTAGAGGAGCGCCAGTAGTCCAGTCGGCTGTAGATGTCGCCAAAGCAGTTGGCACAGCGAAGATTGTGGCGAGCGCGCGCTACCACTCACCAGAACGCTCACGCGTTCCAAAGAGGTTTTCAACATGGCAAAGAAAATCATCGGCTTTATCAAGCTGCAGATTCCTGCAGGTAAAGCCAATCCGTCGCCGCCGGTCGGCCCGGCACTGGGTCAACGCGGCCTGAACATCATGGAGTTCTGCAAGGCGTTCAACGCGCAGACTCAAGCCATGGAACCGGGTCTGCCGGTTCCGGTCGTGATCACGGCATTCGCGGACAAGAGCTTCACGTTCATCCTGAAGACGCCGCCGGCTACGGTTCTGATCAAGAAGGCAGCGAAGGTCGACAAGGGTTCGGCCAAGCCGCACACCGACAAGGTCGCTACGATTACCCGCGCGCAAGCTGAGGAAATCGCCAAGACCAAGATGCCGGACCTCACGGCAGCCGATATGGACGCAGCGGTCCGCACGATCGCTGGTAGCGCCCGCTCGATGGGCATTGTCGTGGAGGGCGTGTAAATGGCTAAGGTTTCGAAGCGTCAAAAGGCACTGGCTGCCAAGATCGACCGCCAGAAGCAATACCCGATCGGCGACGCACTGTCGCTCGTGAAGGAATGCGCCACGGCGAAGTTCGACGAGTCGATCGACGTTGCAGTGCAGCTCGGCATCGATGCGAAGAAGTCGGACCAGGTCGTTCGTGGTTCGGTCGTTCTGCCCGCAGGTACCGGCAAGTCGGTCCGCGTTGCAGTGTTCGCGCAAGGTGAAAAGGCTGAGCAAGCCAAGGCAGCAGGCGCTGAGATCGTCGGTATGGAAGACCTCGCCGAGCAGATCAAGGGCGGCAACCTGAACTTCGACATCGTGATCGCTTCGCCGGACACGATGCGCGTTGTCGGTACGCTCGGTCAGATCCTCGGCCCGCGCGGCCTCATGCCGAACCCGAAGGTCGGCACCGTGACGCCGGACGTGGCGACCGCGGTCAAGAACGCGAAGGCTGGTCAGGTGCAATTCCGTGTCGACAAGGCCGGTATCATCCACGCGACCATCGGCCGTGCATCGTTCGAGCCGACCGCGCTGCGCAGCAACCTGGACGCGCTCCTCGACGCGCTGACCAAGGCGAAGCCGGCAACGAGCAAGGGCGTGTACCTGCGCAAGATCGCTGTCTCGAGCACGATGGGCGTTGGCGTTCGCGTCGACCAAACGTCGCTCGCAGCGTAATAGTTTCGCCGCGCTGAGGTTTGAAAGAACAGCAGCGCGGATTTAAAGGGCTTTGGGCGGTTGTGCAGCGGCAGTTTGCGCGGTGCAACCGGTTGTCAAAGACCGTTGGCGGAAGTGCAGCAGTTGGGTGCTTCCTTAATGCAAAGCCAACGCAGATGGCGAACCCGAAAAGGTTTTGAAGTGCTGATGTGAGCGGATGCGGGCGGCAACGCCTGAAGATGCAAACTGATTTACTCCGGACTGGTCGGTCGCCGTTGTTGAACGCGGCACATGTAGCGAAAGCAAAGTGTGTCGAATCTGGAGGTTAACCGTGCCACTGAACAAAGAAGGTAAGCAGGCCGTCGTGGCTGAAGTCTCCGCGCAAGTCGCGAAGGCTCAGACCATGGTGCTGGCCGAGTATCGTGGAATCGCGGTTGGCGATCTGACCAAGCTGCGCGCGAAAGCGCGTGAGCAGCAGGTGTACCTGCGCGTGTTGAAGAACACGCTGGCGCGTCGCGCTGTCGAAGGTACCCCGTTTGCTCCGCTGGCAGAGCAGATGACTGGCCCCCTGATCTACGGCATCTCGGAAGATGCAATTGCTGCTGCGAAGGTCGTCAATGACTTCGCGAAGGGCAATGACAAGTTGGTCATCAAGGCTGGTTCCTACGAAGGCAAGGTGATGGACGTGGCAGGCGTGCAAGCGCTGGCCAACATCCCGAGCCGCGAAGAACTGCTCTCGAAGCTGCTGTTCGTTATGCAAGCTCCTGTTTCCGGCTTCGCGCGTGCTCTGGCCGCGCTGGCGGAGAAGAAGCAAGCAGAAGCTGCCTGATTTCAGGCAGACGAACGAGCAAGAGCGAGCGAAGATCGCTAGCTGTTTCCGAATTCAAATCTGGAGTAATTTCAAATGGCAATCGCAAAAGAAGACATCCTCGAAGCCGTTGGCTCGATGTCGGTTCTCGAACTGAACGAACTGGTCAAGGCATTCGAAGAGAAGTTTGGCGTGTCGGCAGCTGCTGTGGCAGTCGCTGGCCCGGCAGGCGGCGGCGCTGCTGCTGCTGCTGAAGAGCAGACCGAATTCACGGTCAACCTGCTTGAAGCAGGCGCGAACAAGGTTTCGGTCATTAAGGCCGTTCGTGAACTGACGGGTCTCGGCCTGAAGGAAGCGAAGGACCTGGTCGACGGTGCACCGAAGCCCGTGAAGGAAGCGGTGCCCAAGGCTGCTGCTGAAGAAGCGAAGAAGAAGCTGGAAGAAGCCGGCGCGAAGGCTGAAATCAAGTAAGTTTCAGCGCGCTGTGCGAAGGCTGGCGGTTTTTACACCGCCGGCCTTTTTGTGCTTTGTGGGTTCTGCGTTTTTGTGTTCGATTTTTTTGAAGTCGGAGGCGGAATGCGGGACCTAGAAGCCAAAGAAAAACGTCTTTCGCCGGGTGAAAGCCTCAAGGGCACCATCTGGGCGCACGACGCTTCTCTTTGTCTTCTGAAGCGACTGCAGAAGGCAAGTTTGGTCGGGCAGCGGGCAAGTTATGACAAGCCGAAATCCGTTGCCGTCAGCCAGCGGTTGGTAGAGGCCAACCACCAAGCTTCCAGGGCTCGCGAAGCCATCGGGTCTCAGTCGGTGAACACTCGGGTCGTCCTACCCGCCGTGATTCGGAGATCGTATGCACTATTCCTTCACCGAGAAGAAGCGTATTCGCAAGAGTTTCGCGAAACGCCCCATCGTTCACCAGGTTCCTTTCCTGCTGGCTACCCAGCTTGAATCATTCAGCACTTTCCTGCAAGCAGAAACGGCGACCGCACAACGCAAACCGGAAGGTCTGCAGGCAGCGTTTTCGTCCGTTTTTCCTATTGTTTCCCATAACGGCTTTGCTCGTCTAGAGTTCGTCAGCTACATGCTGTCGTCGCCGGCATTCAACATCAAGGAATGCCAGCAACGCGGTTTGACGTACTGCTCGGCGCTGCGCGCCAAGGTCCGTCTCGTCCTGCTCGACAAGGAATCGCCGAGCAAGCCGGTCGTGAAGGAAGTGAAGGAACAGGAAGTGTACATGGGCGAAATTCCGCTCATGACGCCGACCGGTTCGTTCGTTATCAACGGCACCGAGCGTGTCATCGTCTCGCAGCTGCACCGCTCGCCTGGCGTGTTCTTCGAACACGACAAGGGCAAGACGCACAGCTCGGGCAAACTGCTTTTCTCGGCCCGTATCATTCCTTACCGCGGTTCGTGGCTCGATTTCGAGTTCGACCCGAAGGACGTGCTGTACTTCCGTGTGGACCGTCGCCGCAAGATGCCGGTCACGATCCTGCTGAAGGCTATCGGCCTCACGCCGGAACAGATCCTCGCGAACTTCTTCGTGTTCGACAACTTCACGCTGATGCCGGAAGGCGCGCAGATGGAGTTCGTGCCGGAGCGTCTGCGCGGTGAAGTCGCGCGCTTCGACATCAGCGATCGCGAAGGCAAGGTCATCGTCCAGAAGGACAAGCGGATCAACGCGAAGCACATCCGCGACCTCGAAAACGCGAAGACCACCTACATTTCGGTCCCCGAAGATTATCTGCTCGGCCGCGTTCTCGCGAAGAACGTCGTCGACGGCGACACGGGCGAAGTGATCGCGAACGCAAACGACGAGATCACGGAAAGCGTGCTCGAGAAGCTGCGCGAAGCGAAGATCAAGGACATCCAGACGCTCTACACGAACGATCTGGACCAGGGTCCGTACATCTCGTCGACGCTGCGTATCGACGAAACCGCCGACAAGATGGCCGCACGCATCGCGATCTACCGCATGATGCGTCCGGGCGAGCCGCCGACCGAAGAAGCAGTCGAGGCGCTGTTCAACCGCCTGTTCTATAGCGAAGAAGCGTACGACCTCTCGAAGGTGGGTCGTATGAAGTTCAACCGCCGCGTGGGCCGTGACGAAATCGTCGGCCCGATGACGCTGCAGGACGACGACATCCTCGCGACCATCAAGATCCTCGTCGAGCTGCGCAACGGCAAGGGCGAAGTGGACGACATCGACCACTTGGGCAACCGCCGCGTGCGTTGCGTGGGCGAGCTCGCGGAGAATCAATTCCGCGCGGGTCTCGTGCGCGTCGAACGTGCAGTGAAGGAACGCCTCGGCCAGGCCGAAAGCGAAAACCTGATGCCGCACGACCTGATCAACTCGAAGCCGATTTCGTCGGCGATTCGCGAGTTCTTCGGTTCGTCGCAGCTGTCGCAGTTCATGGACCAGACCAACCCGCTCTCGGAAATCACGCACAAGCGTCGTGTTTCCGCACTGGGCCCGGGCGGTCTGACGCGTGAGCGCGCAGGCTTCGAAGTCCGCGACGTGCACCCGACCCACTATGGCCGCGTGTGTCCGATTGAGACGCCGGAAGGTCCGAACATTGGTTTGATCAACTCGCTCGCACTGTACGCGCACCTGAACGAATACGGCTTCCTCGAAACGCCGTATCGCAAGGTCGTGGACAGCAAGGTGACCGACCAGATCGACTACCTGTCGGCGATCGAAGAAGGCCGTTACGTGATCGCTCAGGCGAACGCGGCAGTGGCCGAAGACGGCACGCTGACCGACGAACTCGTCTCGTCGCGTGAAGCGGGCGAAACGCTGATGGTCACGCCGGACCGCATCCAGTACATGGACGTGGCGCCGTCGCAGATCGTCTCGGTTGCTGCTTCGCTGATTCCGTTCCTCGAGCACGACGACGCGAACCGCGCACTGATGGGTTCGAACATGCAGCGTCAGGCCGTGCCTTGCCTGCGTCCGGAAAAGCCGGTCGTCGGTACGGGTATCGAGCGCACGGTTGCGGTCGACTCGGGCACGACGGTTCAGGCGCTGCGTGGCGGCGTGGTGGACTACGTCGACGCAGGCCGTATCGTGATTCGTGTGAACGACGACGAAGCGGTGGCGGGTGAGGTTGGTGTCGATATCTACAACCTGATCAAGTACACGCGTTCGAACCAGAACACGAACATCAACCAGCGTCCGATCGTGAAGATGGGCGACAAGGTTGCGCGCGGCGACGTGCTGGCTGACGGCGCATCGACCGATCTGGGCGAGCTCGCGCTCGGCCAGAACATGCTGATCGCGTTCATGCCGTGGAACGGCTACAACTTCGAAGACTCGATCCTGATCTCGGAGAAGGTGGTTGCGGACGACCGTTACACGTCGATCCACATCGAAGAACTGAATGTCGTTGCACGCGACACGAAGCTCGGACCGGAAGAAATCACGCGCGACATTTCGAACCTCGCGGAAGTGCAGCTTGGCCGTCTCGACGAGTCGGGCATCGTGTACATCGGCGCGGAAGTCGAAGCGGGCGACGTGCTCGTGGGCAAGGTCACGCCGAAGGGCGAAACCCAGCTCACGCCGGAAGAAAAGCTGCTGCGCGCGATCTTCGGCGAGAAGGCTTCGGACGTGAAGGACACGTCGCTGCGTGTGCCCTCGGGCATGAGCGGCACGGTCATCGACGTGCAGGTGTTCACGCGTGAAGGCATCCAGCGCGACAAGCGTGCACAACAGATCATCGACGATGAACTGAAGCGCTATCGCCTCGACCTGAACGACCAGCTGCGTATCGTGGAAGGCGACGCGTTCCAGCGTCTCGCACGTATGCTCGAAGGCAAGGTCGCGAACGGCGGTCCGAAGAAGCTCGCGAAGGGCACGAAGATCGAGCGCGCGTACCTCGAAGACCTGGATCACTACCACTGGTTCGACATCCGTCTCGCGGACGAAGAAGCAGCGGCGCAGCTCGAAGCGATCAAGAACTCGATCGAAGAGAAGCGTCACCAGTTCGATCTGGCTTTCGAAGAAAAGCGCAAGAAGCTCACGCAAGGCGACGAACTGCCGCCGGGCGTGCTGAAGATGGTCAAGGTGTACCTCGCGGTGAAGCGTCGTCTGCAGCCTGGCGACAAGATGGCAGGCCGTCACGGTAACAAGGGTGTGGTGTCGAAGATCGTTCCGATCGAAGACATGCCGTACATGGCTGATGGCCGTCCGGCAGACGTCGTGCTGAACCCGCTCGGCGTGCCGTCACGGATGAACGTGGGTCAGGTTCTCGAAGTGCACCTCGGTTGGGCCGCGAAGGGTCTGGGCTGGCGTATTGGCGAAATGCTCGCGCGTCAGACGAAGGTTGCGGAGATGCGTGAGTTCCTCACGAAGATCTACAACGAATCGGGCCACAAGGAAGACCTCGACAGCTTCAGCGACGACGAGATCCTCGAACTCGCGAAGAACCTGCGCGAAGGCGTGCCGTTCGCAACGCCGGTGTTCGACGGTGCGACCGAAGAGGAAATGTCGAAGATGCTCGACCTGGCGTTCCCGGACGACATCGCGACGAACCTCGGCATGACGCCGTCGAAGAACCAGGTGCGTCTGTACGACGGCCGCACGGGCGAGATGTTCGAGCGTACGGTCACCGTGGGCTACATGCACTACCTGAAGCTGCACCACCTTGTCGACGACAAGATGCACGCGCGTTCGACGGGTCCGTACTCGCTCGTGACGCAGCAGCCGCTGGGTGGTAAGGCGCAATTCGGTGGTCAGCGCTTCGGTGAAATGGAAGTGTGGGCGCTCGAAGCGTATGGCGCTTCGTATGTGCTGCAGGAAATGTTGACGGTGAAGTCCGATGACGTGACGGGCCGGACGAAGGTGTACGAAAACCTCGTCAAGGGCGACCACGTGATCGACGCGGGCATGCCGGAATCCTTCAATGTGCTGGTGAAGGAAATCCGCTCGCTCGGCATCGACATCGACCTCGACCGCAACTAATCGGACTACGGAGAGAAGGCAATGAAAGCTCTGCTCGATCTATTCAAGCAAGTCCAACAAGAAGAAGTTTTCGACGCGATCAAGATCGGTCTGGCCTCGCCGGACAAGATCCGTTCGTGGTCGTTCGGCGAAGTGAAGAAGCCGGAGACCATCAACTACCGCACGTTCAAGCCGGAGCGGGATGGTCTGTTTTGCGCGAAGATTTTTGGTCCGATCAAGGACTACGAATGCCTTTGCGGCAAGTACAAGCGCCTGAAGCACCGTGGCGTGATCTGCGAGAAGTGCGGCGTGGAAGTCACGCTCGCCAAGGTGCGTCGCGAACGCATGGGCCACATCGAGCTGGCCTCACCGGTCGCTCACATCTGGTTCCTGAAGTCGCTGCCGTCGCGTCTGGGCATGGTGCTCGACATGACGCTGCGCGACATCGAGCGCGTGCTGTACTTCGAAGCGTACGTGGTGATCGAACCGGGCATGACGCCGCTGAAGGCGCGGCAGATCATGACCGAAGAGGATTACTACAACAAGGTCGAAGAGTACGGTGACGAATTCCGCGCTGAAATGGGCGCGGAAGGCGTGCGCGAGCTGCTGCGTGCGATCAACATCGACGAACAGGTCGAGACGCTGCGCACGGAGCTTAAGAACACCGGCTCGGAAGCGAAGATCAAGAAGTACGCGAAGCGCCTGAAGGTGCTCGAGGCCTTCCAGCGTTCGGGCATCAAGCCCGAATGGATGGTGCTCGAAGTGCTGCCGGTGCTGCCGCCCGAACTGCGTCCGCTCGTGCCGCTGGACGGTGGCCGCTTCGCGACCTCGGACCTGAACGACCTGTATCGCCGCGTCATCAACCGTAACAACCGTCTGAAGCGTCTGCTCGAGCTGAAGGCGCCGGAGATCATCGTCCGCAACGAAAAGCGGATGCTCCAGGAAGCGGTTGACTCGCTGCTCGACAACGGCCGTCGCGGCAAGGCGATGACGGGCGCGAACAAGCGTCCGCTGAAGTCGCTCGCCGACATGATCAAGGGTAAGGGCGGTCGCTTCCGTCAGAACCTGCTGGGCAAGCGCGTGGACTACTCGGGCCGTTCGGTCATCGTGGTGGGTCCGACGCTCAAGCTGCACCAGTGCGGTCTGCCGAAGCTGATGGCGCTCGAACTCTTCAAGCCGTTCATCTTCAACAAGCTGGAAACGATGGGCGTTGCCACGACCATCAAGGCTGCGAAGAAGGAAGTCGAGAACCAGACGCCGGTGGTGTGGGACATCCTCGAAGAGGTGATCCGCGAGCATCCGGTCATGCTCAACCGTGCGCCGACGCTGCACCGTCTTGGCATTCAGGCTTTCGAGCCGGTGCTGATCGAAGGTAAGGCAATCCAGCTGCACCCGCTCGTTTGCGCGGCGTTCAACGCCGACTTCGACGGTGACCAGATGGCTGTGCACGTTCCGCTGTCGCTCGAAGCGCAGATGGAAGCGCGTACGCTCATGCTCGCGTCGAACAACGTCCTGTTCCCGGCCAACGGCGATCCGTCGATCGTGCCGTCGCAGGATATCGTGCTCGGCCTGTACTACGCCACGCGTGAAGCGATCAACGGCAAGGGCGAAGGCATGACGTTCACGGGCGTGTCGGAAGCACTGCGCGCCTACGAGAACAAGGAAGTCGAGCTGGCCTCGCGCGTGAACGTGCGTATTACCGAAATGGTCCATAACGAGGACAAGTCGGAAGGCGCACCGGCATTCGTGCCGAAGATCACGCTGTACGCGACCACGGTCGGCCGCGCGATCCTCTCGGAAATCCTGCCGCCGGGCCTGCCGTTCACGGTGCTGAACAAGCCGCTGAAGAAGAAGGAAATCTCGCGTCTGATCAACACCGCGTTCCGCAAGTGCGGTCTGCGTGAAACGGTGATCTTCGCCGACCAGCTGATGCAGTCGGGCTTCCGCCTTGCAACGCGCGCCGGTATTTCGATCTGCGTGGACGACATGCTCGTGCCGCCGCAGAAGGAAACCATCGTCGGCGACGCCGCGAAGAAGGTGAAGGAGTACGACCGTCAGTACATGTCGGGTCTCGTCACCGCGCAAGAACGCTACAACAACGTGGTCGACATCTGGTCGGCAACGTCGGAAGCGGTCGGCAAGGCGATGATGGAGCAGCTCGCGACGGAACCGGTCATCGACCGCGACGGCAAGGAAACGCGTCAGGAATCGTTCAACTCGATCTACATGATGGCCGACTCGGGCGCGCGGGGTTCCGCGGTCCAGATCCGTCAGCTGGCGGGTATGCGCGGTCTGATGGCGAAGCCGGACGGCTCGATTATCGAAACGCCGATTACCGCGAACTTCCGCGAAGGTCTGAACGTGTTGCAGTACTTCATCTCGACCCACGGTGCACGTAAGGGTCTGGCTGATACGGCACTGAAGACCGCGAACTCGGGTTACCTGACGCGTCGTCTCGTCGACGTCACGCAGGATCTCGTGGTCGTCGAGGAAGATTGCGGCACGTCGAATGGCGTGGCGATGAAGGCCCTCGTGGAAGGCGGTGAAGTCGTCGAAGCGCTGCGCGACCGTATTCTCGGCCGCGTGGCGGTGGCGGACGTCGTCAATCCTGAAACCCAGGAAACGATCTACGCTTCGGGTGACCTGCTCGACGAAGACGCAGTCGAAACGATCGAAAGCCTCGGCATCGACGAAGTGCGCGTGCGCACGCCGCTGACCTGCGAAACGCGTTACGGCCTGTGCGCATCGTGCTACGGCCGCGACCTGGGTCGTGGTTCGCGTGTGAACGTCGGCGAAGCAGTCGGCGTGATCGCAGCACAGTCGATCGGCGAACCGGGCACGCAGCTCACGATGCGTACGTTCCACATCGGTGGTGCGGCATCGCGTGCGGCAGTGGCCTCGTCGGTGGAAGCCAAGTCGAACGGTACCGTGCGCTTCACAGCGACGATGCGTTACGTCACGAATGCTAAGGGTGAGCAGGTTGTCATCTCGCGTTCGGGCGAAGCCATCATCGCCGACGATCACGGCCGCGAGCGCGAGCGTCACAAGGTGCCGTACGGCGCGACGCTGCTGCAGCTCGACGGCGCGGCGATCAAGGCCGGCACGCAGCTCGCAACGTGGGATCCGCTCACGCGCCCGATCATCACCGAGTACGGCGGTACGGTGAAGTTCGAGAACGTCGAAGAAGGCGTGACCGTGGCCAAGCAGATCGACGACGTCACGGGTCTGTCGACCCTCGTCGTGATCGACGTGAAGCGCCGCGGTTCGCAGGCTGCGAAGAGCGTGCGTCCGCAGGTCAAGCTGCTCGACGCGAGCGGCGACGAAGTGAAGATCCCGGGCACGGAGCACTCGGTGCAGATCGGCTTCCAGGTCGGCGCACTGATCACCGTGAAGGACGGTCAGCAAGTGCAGGTCGGTGAAGTGCTCGCACGTATCCCGACCGAAGCGCAGAAGACGCGTGACATTACCGGTGGTCTGCCGCGTGTGGCGGAACTGTTCGAAGCACGTTCGCCGAAGGACGCAGGTATCCTGGCGGAAGTCACGGGTACGACGTCGTTTGGTAAGGACACGAAGGGCAAGCAGCGTCTCGTTATCACGGACCTCGAAGGCAATCAGCACGAGTTCCTGATCGCGAAGGAAAAGCAGGTGCTGGTCCACGACGGTCAGGTCGTCAACAAGGGCGAAATGATCGTGGACGGCCCGGCCGATCCGCACGACATCCTGCGTCTGCAGGGTATCGAAGCGCTGTCGCGTTACATCGTGGACGAAGTGCAGGACGTGTACCGTCTGCAGGGCGTGAAGATCAACGACAAGCACATCGAAGTGATCGTGCGGCAGATGCTGCGTCGTGTGCAGATCACCGACAACGGTGATACGCGCTTCATTCCGGGCGAGCAGGTCGAGCGTTCGGACATGCTGGACGAAAACGACAAGATGAACGCCGAGGACAAGCGCCCGGCAACGTACGAGAACGTGCTGCTCGGTATTACGAAGGCATCGCTCTCGACCGACTCGTTCATCTCGGCGGCATCGTTCCAGGAAACGACGCGCGTGCTGACCGAAGCGGCGATCATGGGCAAGCGCGACGATCTGCGTGGCCTGAAGGAAAACGTGATCGTCGGTCGTCTGATTCCGGCCGGTACGGGTCTCGCCTTCCACAAGGCGCGCCGTGCGAAGGAATCGTCGGATCGCGAGCGTTTCGACCAGATCGCAGCGGAAGAAGCGTTCGAGTTCGGTACGCCGGAAACCCCGGCCGCCGAGCAGCCGCAACAGCCGCATACGACGGACGAGTAAGCCTGGGGCGGTGCAAGCCGCCTTGTGCCTCGGGCTGACGTGCCCTCGCAAAAGCCGCCCGGTATTCACCGGGCGGCTTTTTTATTTGCGCTGGCGTTTGCCCGCTCGCGCCTGCGGCCTCGTGCCGCAGTGCCGGCCCGCTCGCTGCGCGCATCGGTCAGGCGTGCTAACGTAGCGCGCCAAGTCCGCCTGTGTGGGTCTTTTCGTACGACGCTGGCGGCATTTTTCTGAATCTGGAGGCGGTAATCATGTGGGTGGTCGGGGTCGGTCTCATCCTGAATCTGGTGGCGTGTGTCGCCAGCTTTTCGCAGCTACTGCATCACGTCAGCAATCAATCTGCGGCGAACTTCTTCGCGACCTTCCTCGTGATGTGGGCGTTCCTGATTATCGGCTTCATCATGTTGCTGGCGCGCCGGGCCAAGGGCGGCGCCGCGCTGCTCACGGTCGGCTCGTTGATGTTCGTCGGCGCGAACTTCGTGCTCTTCGGGGCCGGCGTATTCGCGATCGTGGCCGCGATCGTGGCCGTTGTGACGATCGTCGGTGCAGTGCGCATCGCGCGCGGGCGTCAAGCCGCCTGACTATCTCCGTTTCACCCTGGTTGTCTGCGCTCGCGGCATGCGCGCGCAGCCCTCAGGGGCTCTTGTTTCCCGCTGGGTAACGGCCTTCGAATCCGGTACAGCGCCTCGACCTTTCGGCTAACGTTGCTTGAAGTGCGGTTTGAGGAGCGCCGCGGTTGGTAGAATGCGCCGACCGCTTCAGAATCCCGTGCCCTTCATGTCCCGCTCCCTCGAAATCCTCAACGAAGTCTTCGGCTATCCCGCGTTTAGAGGGCAGCAAGCCGAAATCGTCGAGCACGTTGCAGGGGGCGGCGATTCGCTGGTGCTCATGCCTACCGGCGGCGGCAAATCACTCTGCTACCAGATTCCGGCGCTTGTGCGGCACGAAGCCGGACTAGGGGCCGGCATCGTGGTGTCGCCGCTCATCGCGCTCATGCAGGACCAGGTGGCCGCGCTCACGGAAGTGGGCGTGCGCGCCGCTTATCTCAATTCCACGCTCAGCGGCGCCGAAGCCGCGGCTACCGAGCGAGCGCTGCGCGAAGGCGACCTCGACCTGCTTTACGTCGCACCCGAGCGCCTCATGACGCCGCGCTTTCTCGACTTGCTCGAGCGCACGCGCATTGGGCTCTTTGCGATCGACGAAGCGCATTGCGTCTCGCAATGGGGCCACGACTTCCGGCCCGAATACATCCAGCTCTCGGTGCTGCACGAACGCTTTCCGAACGTGCCGCGAATTGCGCTCACGGCGACGGCCGACGCCATCACGCGCGACGAAATTGCGCACCGCCTCGCGCTCGACGACGCACGCGTGTTCGTCTCGAGCTTCGACCGGCCGAACATCCGTTACCGGATCGCTGAAAAGGACAACGCGCGCTCGCAGCTGCTCGACTTCATCCGCGCGGAGCACACGCGCGCCGACGGCACGACGGATGCGGGCGTCGTGTATTGCCTCTCGCGCCGTAAGGTCGAAGAAACTGCAGAGTGGTTGAAAGGGCAGGGGCTGCGTGCGCTGCCGTATCACGCGGGCATGGAATTCGAGGTGCGCCAGAAGCACCAGGAGCTGTTCCAGCGCGAGGAGGGCGTGGTAATGTGCGCCACCATCGCATTCGGTATGGGCATCGACAAGCCGGACGTGCGTTTCGTCGCGCATCTCGATTTGCCGAAGAGTGTGGAAGGCTACTACCAGGAAACCGGCCGCGCGGGGCGCGACGGGCTGGCGGCCAATGCGTGGATGGCTTATGGCCTCGGCGACGTGGTACAGCAGCGCAAGATGATCGACGAGTCCGAAGCCGACGAGCAGCACAAGCGTGTGCAGACGGGCAAGCTCGACGCGCTGCTCGGCTTGTGCGAAACGGCCTCGTGCCGGCGCGTGCGGCTGCTCGCGTACTTCGGCGAGGAGAGCAAACCGTGTGGCAACTGCGACACGTGCCTCGAGCCGCCCGCCACCTGGGATGCGACGCGTGAAGCGCAAATGGCGCTCTCTTGTGTGTTCCGCGCGCAGCGCGCGAGCGGCTTCAACTTCGGCGCCGGCCATCTGATCGACATCCTGCGCGGCAACCGCAACGAGAAGATCCTGCAGCGCGGGCACGAGAAAATCTCCACCTTCGGCATCGGCTCGGCGCTTTCGGAGCCGGAGTGGCGCGCAATCTTCCGGCAACTGGTGGCGTTCGGTTATCTCACCGTCGACCACGACGGCTATGGTTCGCTCGTGCTCACCGAGGCGAGCAAGCCGGTCCTCAAGGGCGAGCAGAACGTCACGATGCGCCGCTACGTGAAGCCCACGCGTACGCGCACGTCGTCGAGCCGCACGAGCGAGCGCGCCGATCCGACCCTTGGCATGAGCCCGCGCCAGCGCTCGCGCTGGGAGCGCCTGCGCCTGTGGCGCACCGAAACCGCCAAGAGTGAAGGCGTGCCGGCCTACGTCATCTTCCACGACGCCACGTTGGCGGAAATCGCGCGCAACGGGCCGGAGTCGGTGGACGATTTGCGGGACATTCCGGGTATCGGCGCGCGAAAACTCGAGCGCTTCGGTGAGGAACTCGTCGAGGTCGTCGGCGACGAATAAGGCGCGGCGTTTCCTCCGGGTATTCCGGGCGCCGCCGGATTGTCACGCCGCTGTCACTTCTTCCGTCGTCCGAAATGTCGCAAGCCGTTGACTCGCTTGGTATTTTCGGAATATCATGCTGGGTTCCGGTCTTTGGGATGTGCGTGCTCGTCGATTGATTTGACGAAAACTAACATCGAATACCCAATTCCGGAGTTCGATACGCGTGCGTTTCCGCTTTGCCCGGAAATAAATGCGTCGATTTTGTTCAATTTCAGGAATAAACAATGCCAACCATCAATCAACTGGTTCGCAAAGGCCGCGCTTCGGAAGCTTCGAAGAGCAAGTCGCCGGCCCTGCAGGACTGCCCTCAGCGTCGCGGCGTGTGCACCCGTGTGTACACGACGACGCCGAAGAAGCCGAACTCGGCACTCCGTAAGGTCGCCAAGGTGCGCCTGACGAACGGCTTCGAAGTCATTTCGTACATCGGTGGTGAAGGCCACAACCTGCAGGAACACTCGGTCGTGCTGATCCGCGGCGGCCGTGTGAAGGACTTGCCGGGTGTGCGTTACCACATGGTTCGTGGCTCGCTGGATACCCAGGGCGTCAAGGATCGTAAGCAGGCTCGTTCGAAGTACGGCGCAAAGCGCGCCAAGGCTGCGAAGTAAGAGTCAGGTGTCGTCGCGCTCGCGAGAGTGCAGGCGATAAAAGCGACAGGTGCCGGATTGGCCGGTGCTGTCGAGTAAGTGGTCACCCGACCAGGCTGGTAAGTCGTAATGGATGAATCGGGTTAGTTGGTGGCCGCGGAGCGCAAGGGATTCACCCGCGCTTCAACTGAAAAGTTAAAGGAAGAAACATGCCGCGTCGTCGCGAAGTCCCCAAGCGGGAAATATTGCCGGATCCGAAGTTCGGCAACGTTGATGTAGCCAAGTTCATGAACGTGCTGATGCTCTCCGGCAAGAAGTCGGTTGCCGAGCGTATCGTGTACGGCGCTTTCGAACAGATCCAGACCAAGGGTGGCAAGGACCCGCTGGAAGTGTTCACTGTCGCACTCAACAACGTGAAGCCGGTGGTGGAAGTGAAGAGCCGCCGCGTTGGTGGTGCGAACTATCAGGTTCCGGTCGAAGTGCGCCCCTCGCGTCGTATGGCATTGGCGATGCGTTGGCTGCGTGAAGCCGCGAAGAAGCGCAGCGAGAAGTCGATGGCTCTGCGTCTGGCAGGTGAACTCACCGAAGCGGCCGAAGGCCGTGGCGGCGCGATGAAGAAGCGCGACGAAGTTCACCGGATGGCAGAAGCGAACAAGGCGTTCTCGCACTTCCGCTTCTAAGAGAAAGCCCCTACCGGGGTTTGCTCGAAAAACGGAAAAAATTCCGGGCGGGTGCGCTTATCAAGCGCCTCGCCCGTTTGTGTTCAGGCGCGTTGGGATCAACCCGGTCGGGATGACCCGGCGCGCACCTCCCGATAGAGGATCAAAGTGGCTCGCAAGACTCCTATCGAGCGCTACCGTAACATCGGTATTAGCGCTCACATCGACGCCGGCAAGACGACGACGACCGAGCGCATTCTGTTTTACACCGGCGTGAACCACAAGATTGGTGAAGTTCACGACGGCGCCGCGACCATGGACTGGATGGAGCAGGAACAGGAGCGTGGCATCACGATCACGTCCGCTGCTACGACCGCGTTCTGGAAGGGCATGGGCGGCAACTACCCCGAGCACCGCATCAACATCATCGACACCCCGGGCCACGTTGACTTCACGATTGAAGTCGAGCGCTCGATGCGCGTGCTCGACGGCGCGTGCATGGTCTACTGCGCAGTGGGCGGCGTGCAGCCGCAGTCGGAAACGGTGTGGCGTCAGGCGAACAAGTACAAGGTTCCCCGTCTCGCGTTCGTCAACAAGATGGACCGTACCGGCGCGAACTTCTTCAAGGTCTACGACCAGCTGAAAACGCGTCTGAAGGCGAATCCGGTTCCGGTCGTGGTGCCGATCGGCGCGGAAGACACGTTCACTGGCGTGGTCGACCTGATCAAGATGAAGGCGATCATTTGGGACGAAGCCTCGCAAGGCACGAAGTTCGACTACGTCGACATCCCGGCTGAACTCGTTGACACGTGCAACGAGTGGCGCGAGAAGATGATCGAGTCGGCGGCTGAAGCCAGCGAAGAGCTGATGGAGAAGTACCTCGGCGGCGAAGAGCTCACGGAAGCGGAAGTCGTCAAGGCACTGCGCGACCGTACGATCGCGTGCGAAATCCAGCCGATGCTGTGCGGCACCGCGTTCAAGAACAAGGGCGTGCAGCGCATGCTCGACGCCGTGATCGACTTCCTGCCGTCGCCGGTGGATATTCCCCCGGTCAAGGGCGAACTCGAAAACGGCGAAGTGGCAGAGCGCCGCGCAGCCGACGACGAGAAGTTCGCAGCACTCGCGTTCAAGATCATGACCGACCCGTTCGTCGGTCAGCTGATCTTCTTCCGCGCGTACTCGGGCATCGTCAACTCGGGCGACACCGTGCTGAACTCGACCAAGGGCAAGAAGGAACGCCTCGGCCGTATTCTGCAGATGCACGCGAACAACCGCGAAGAAATCAAGGAAGTTCGTGCCGGCGACATCGCTGCTGCTGTCGGCCTGAAGGAAGCGACCACGGGTGACACGCTGTGCGACCCGCAGAACCCGATCATCCTGGAACGCATGGTGTTCCCGGAGCCGGTGATTTCGCAGGCCGTCGAGCCGAAGACGAAGCCTGACCAGGAAAAGATGGGCATCGCCCTGAACCGCCTGGCGCAGGAAGACCCGTCGTTCCGCGTCCAGACGGACGAGGAATCGGGCCAGACCATCATTTCGGGTATGGGCGAGCTCCACCTCGAAATTCTGGTGGACCGCATGAAGCGCGAATTCGGCGTGGAAGCGACCGTCGGCAAGCCGCAGGTTGCCTACCGTGAAACGATCCGCGCAACGGCGAAGGACGTGGACGGCAAGTTCGTCAAGCAGTCGGGTGGTCGCGGCCAGTACGGTCACGCGGTCATCACGCTCGAGCCGAACGAACAGGGCAAGGGCTACGAGTTCCTCGACGAGATCAAGGGCGGTGTGATTCCGCGCGAATACATCCCGGCGGTGGACAAGGGTATCCAGGACACGCTGAAGGCAGGCGTGCTGGCGGGCTTCCCGGTCGTCGACGTCAAGGTTCACCTGACGTTCGGTTCGTACCACGACGTTGACTCGAACGAAAATGCGTTCCGCATGGCCGGTTCGATGGCGTTCAAGGAAGCCATGCGCAAGGCGCAGCCGGTCATCCTCGAGCCGATGATGGCTGTTGAAGTCGAAACGCCGGAAGACTACATGGGCAACGTGATGGGCGACCTGTCGGGCCGTCGCGGTATCGTCCAGGGCATGGAAGACATGGTTGGCGGCGGCAAGATCGTTCGCGCCGAAGTGCCGCTGTCGGAAATGTTCGGCTACTCGACGTCGCTGCGCTCGCTGACGCAAGGTCGTGCAACGTACACGATGGAATTCAAGCACTACGCAGAAGCACCGCGTAACGTGGCCGACGCGATCATCAGCGCGAAGGCGAAGTAAGCATCGGCGCATAAGCGGATCGGGCGTGAGTCCGGTCCGCATCGCTCAGTCACCGATTCACCACTTTTTTGAAAGAAGAGAAACATGGCAAAAGGTAAATTCGAACGGACCAAGCCGCACGTGAACGTGGGCACGATCGGTCACGTTGACCACGGCAAGACCACGCTGACGGCAGCGATCACGACGGTTCTGACCGCGAAGTTCGGCGGCGAAGCGAAGGCGTACGACCAGATCGACGCAGCGCCGGAAGAAAAGGCACGTGGTATTACCATCAACACCGCGCACGTCGAGTACGAAACGGCTAACCGCCACTACGCACACGTCGACTGCCCGGGCCACGCTGACTACGTGAAGAACATGATCACGGGCGCGGCACAGATGGACGGCGCAATCCTGGTGTGCTCGGCCGCTGACGGCCCGATGCCGCAAACGCGTGAGCACATCCTGCTCGCCCGTCAGGTTGGTGTTCCGTACATCATCGTGTTCCTGAACAAGTGCGACATGGTCGACGACGCCGAGCTGCTCGAGCTGGTCGAAATGGAAGTGCGCGAACTCCTGTCGAAGTACGACTTCCCGGGCGACGACACGCCGATCATCAAGGGTTCGGCCAAGCTGGCGCTGGAAGGCGACAAGGGCGAACTGGGTGAAGTGGCGATCATGAACCTGGCCGACGCACTGGACACGTACATCCCGACGCCGGAGCGTGCAGTTGATGGCGCGTTCCTGATGCCGGTGGAAGACGTGTTCTCGATCTCGGGTCGCGGCACGGTGGTGACGGGTCGCGTTGAGCGCGGCATCGTCAAGGTCGGCGAGGAAATCGAAATTGTCGGTATCAAGCCGACGGTGAAGACGACCTGCACGGGCGTGGAAATGTTCCGCAAGCTGCTCGACCAGGGTCAGGCAGGCGACAACGTGGGTATCCTGCTGCGCGGCACGAAGCGTGAAGACGTGGAGCGTGGCCAGGTTCTGGCCAAGCCGGGTTCGATCACGCCGCACACGCACTTCACGGCTGAAGTGTACGTGCTGAGCAAGGACGAAGGCGGCCGTCACACGCCGTTCTTCAACAACTACCGTCCGCAGTTCTACTTCCGTACGACGGACGTGACGGGCTCGATCGAGCTGCCGAAGGACAAGGAAATGGTCATGCCGGGCGACAACGTGTCGATCACGGTGAAGCTGATCGCTCCGATCGCGATGGAAGAAGGTCTGCGCTTCGCAATCCGCGAAGGTGGCCGTACCGTCGGCGCCGGCGTGGTTGCAAAGATCATCGAGTAAATCGAGTAGAATACTCGGCTTGCTGTAGAAGTTGATGTACCCTGGGACCACCTTGCGGCGCCTTGCCGCGGGGTGGTCCTGCGCTCTTTATATCGTCTGGCGGCGCAAGTCCGCCTCGCTCTTTTCAAGGAATTGTCATGCAGAACCAAAAAATCCGTATCCGTCTGAAGGCTTTCGACTACCGTCTGATCGACCAGTCGGCCGCTGAAATCGTCGATACGGCGAAGCGCACGGGTGCCATCGTCCGCGGTCCGGTGCCGCTGCCGACGCGTATCCAGCGTTTCGACATTCTGCGTTCGCCGCACGTCAACAAGACGTCGCGCGACCAGCTCGAAATCCGCACCCACCTGCGCCTGATGGACATCGTCGACCCGACGGACAAGACCGTTGACGCGCTGATGAAGCTGGACCTCCCGGCTGGCGTGGACGTCGAAATCAAGCTGCAGTAAGAGTCTCCAGCGCTGTCAGATTCTCTGGCGGCGCTAAGTCTTTGATTGCTTGCGGAAAACGAGGAAGGACGTTATACTTGACGTCTTTTCGCGCGTTTGCGCAAAAAATCGGTGTGTCCCTTTCGAGCCTTTACCTCGAAAACGCGCCGGTACTTTGTAAATTAGCCCCGACCAATCGCAGTCGGGAATGGAGAAAACGATGAGCCTTGGACTCGTAGGTCGCAAGGTTGGCATGACGCGTATCTTCACGGCTGACGGGGATTCGATTCCCGTGACCGTGCTGGACGTGTCCGACAACCGCGTGACGCAGATCAAGACTGTTGAAACCGACGGCTACACGGCCGTGCAGGTTGCTTTCGGCACTCGCCGCGCATCGCGCGTGACGAAGCCGCTCGCAGGTCATCTCGCCAAAGCTGGCGTTCAAGCCGGTGAAATCCTCAAGGAATTCCAGATCGACGCCGCTAAGGCCGCCGAACTGTCCGCTGGCGCTGTGATCGGTGTGGAACTCTTCGAAGAAGGCCAGAAGATCGACGTGCAAGGCACCTCGATCGGTAAGGGCTACGCCGGTACCATCAAGCGTTACAACTTCGCTTCGGGTCGTGCTTCGCACGGTAACTCGCGCTCGCACAATGTGCCGGGCTCGATCGGTATGGCGCAGGATCCGGGTCGTGTTTTCCCGGGTAAGCGCATGACCGGTCACATGGGTGACGAAACCGTGACGGTGCAAAACCTCGAAATCGCCCGTATCGACGCAGAGCGCAAGCTGCTGCTCGTGAAGGGTGCTGTCCCGGGTGCAAAGGGCGGCAAGGTTTTCGTGACGCCGGCTGTCAAGGCCCGCGCCAAGAAAGGAGCGCAATAATGGAACTGAAGCTCCTGAACGCTAATGGTCAGGAAGGCGCAGCAGTCAACGCATCGGACGTCGTGTTCGGTCGTGACTACAACGAAGCGCTGATCCACCAGATCGTTGTTGCCTATCAGGCGAACGCGCGCAGCGGTAACCGCGCGCAGAAGGACCGCGAACAGGTCAAGCACACCACCAAGAAGCCGTGGCGTCAGAAGGGTACGGGCCGCGCTCGTGCCGGTATGTCGTCGAGCCCGCTGTGGCGTGGCGGTGGTCGCATCTTCCCGAATTCGCCGGAAGAAAACTTCTCGCACAAGGTCAACAAGAAGATGCATCGCGCAGGTCTCTGCTCGATCTTCTCGCAGCTGGCCCGCGAAGGCCGCATCTCGGTCGTGGAAGAGCTCTCGCTCGAAGCGCCGAAGACGAAGCTGCTGGCCGAAAAATTCAAGGCCATGGGTCTCGAATCCGTGCTGGTCATCACCGACACGGTCGACGAGAACCTGTTCCTGGCGTCGCGCAACCTGCCCCACGTGGCAGTCGTTGAGCCGCGCTTTGCCGACCCGCTCTCGCTGATCTACTTCAAGAAGATCCTGATCACGAAGGCAGCGGTCGCCCAGATCGAGGAGTTGCTGTCATGAGCGAGATTCGCAAGAACGATCATCGTTTGATGCAGGTCCTGCTCGCACCGGTGATCTCCGAAAAGGCGACGCTGGTTGCGGAGAAGAACGAACAAGTCGTCTTCGAAGTCGCGCCGGACGCGAACAAGCAGGAAGTCAAGGCTGCTGTCGAGCTGCTGTTCAAGGTGGAAGTCGAGTCCGTCAACGTGCTGGTCCAGAAGGGTAAAGCCAAGCGCTTTGGCCGCTTCAACGGCAAGCGCAAGGACGTGAAGAAGGCGTATGTCTGCCTGAAGCCCGGCCAGGAAATCAACTTTGAAGCGGAGGCCAAGTAATCATGGCAATCGTGAAAGTTAAGCCGACCTCGCCGGGTCGCCGCGCGATGGTCAAGATCGTCAACAAGGACCTCCATAAGGGTGCGCCGTTCGCAGCGCTGCTCGAAAAGAAGTCCTCGAAGGCCGGTCGTAACAACAACGGTCGTATCACGACGCGTCACCAGGGTGGTGGTCACAAGCAGCACTACCGCGTGATCGATTTCCGTCGCAACAAGGACGGTATCGCAGCGAAGGTCGAGCGTCTCGAGTACGACCCGAACCGTAGCGCGAACATCGCGCTGGTTCTGTACGCAGACGGCGAGCGCCGCTACATCATCGCGCCGAAGGGCGTGGCGGTTGGTGCGCAGCTGATGTCGGGTTCGGAAGCGCCGATCAAGGCAGGCAATGCACTGCCGATCCGCAACATTCCGGTCGGTACGACGATCCACTGCATCGAAATGCTGCCGGGCAAGGGCGCGCAGATCGCGCGTTCGGCTGGTACGTCGGCAATGCTGCTGGCACGTGAAGGCATCTACGCGCAGGTTCGTCTGCGTTCGGGTGAAATCCGTCGCGTGCACGTTGAGTGCCGCGCAACGATCGGTGAAGTCGGCAACGAAGAGCACAGCCTCCGTCAAATCGGTAAGGCTGGCGCGAACCGCTGGCGCGGTATCCGCCCGACGGTCCGTGGCGTTGCAATGAACCCGGTCGACCACCCGCACGGTGGTGGCGAAGGCAAGACTGCGGCTGGTCGCGACCCGGTGAGCCCGTGGGGCACGCCGACGAAGGGCTATCGCACCCGCAGCAACAAGCGCACGACGAGCATGATCGTCCAGCGCCGTCACAAGCGTTAAGGAGTAGGCAATGGCACGTTCTATTAAGAAAGGTCCGTTCTGCGACGCCCATTTGCTGAAGAAGGTTGAGGCGGCTGCAGCTACGCGCGACAAGAAACCGATCAAGACCTGGTCGCGTCGTTCGACGATCCTGCCGGACTTCATCGGCCTGACGATCGCCGTTCATAACGGCCGTCAACACGTTCCGGTGTATGTCACGGAAAACATGGTCGGCCACAAGCTTGGCGAGTTCGCACTGACCCGTACGTTCAAGGGTCACGCAGCCGACAAGAAGGCCAAGAAATAAGGGGCAATCAAGATGGAAGTGAAGGCAATTCATCGCGGTGCCCGCATCTCGGCGCAGAAGACGCGCCTTGTGGCTGACCAGATCCGCGGTCTGCCGGTCGACAAGGCACTGAACGTTCTGACGTTCTCGCCGAAGAAAGCGGCTGGCATCGTGAAAAAGGTTGTGCTCTCGGCGATCGCAAACGCGGAACACAACGAAGGTGCTGACATCGACGAGCTCAAGATCAAGAGCATCTACGTCGACAAGGCAGCTTCGCTGAAGCGTTTCACCGCGCGCGCCAAGGGCCGCGGCAACCGCATCGAGAAGCAATCCTGTCACATCACTGTGACGGTCGGGAATTAAGGAGCCATACGATGGGACAGAAAATTCATCCGACTGGCTTCCGTTTGGCCGTCAGCCGCAATTGGGCTTCGCGTTGGTACGCGAACAACAACAATTTCGCGGCGATGTTGAAGGAAGACATCGGTGTTCGTGAATACCTGAAGAAGAAGCTGAAGAACGCTTCGGTGGGCCGTGTTGTGATCGAGCGTCCGGCAAAGAACGCTCGCATCACGATTTACAGCTCGCGCCCGGGTGTGGTGATCGGCAAGAAGGGCGAGGACATCGAACTCCTCAAGGCCGAACTCCAGAAGCGCATGGGCGTTCCGGTTCACGTGAACATCGAAGAAATCCGCAAGCCGGAAACCGATGCTCAACTGATCGCCGATTCGATCACGCAGCAGCTCGAGCGCCGCATCATGTTCCGTCGCGCAATGAAGCGCGCGATGCAGAACGCAATGCGTCTGGGTGCCCAGGGCATCAAGATCATGAGCGCCGGCCGTCTGAACGGTATCGAAATCGCACGTACCGAGTGGTACCGCGAAGGTCGAGTGCCGCTTCACACGCTGCGTGCTGACATCGACTACGCAACCTCGGAAGCGAAGACGACGTACGGCATCATCGGCGTGAAGGTTTGGGTCTACAAGGGCGACACGCTCGGCCGCAACGACGCACCGGTGGTGGAAGAAGTCGCCGAAGAAAAGCGTCCGCGCCGCAACGCGCGCCCGGGCGATCGTCGTCCGCGCCGTGATGGCGAAGGTGCACCGGGTGCCCGTCGTGGCGCACCGCGCCGTGGCGCCGGCGGTGACGGCAAGAGTGGAGAATAACGATGCTGCAACCGAAACGCAGGAAGTATCGCAAAGAGCAGAAGGGTCGTAACACCGGTATCGCAACGCGCGGCAACGCGGTTTCGTTCGGTGAATACGGTCTGAAGGCTATCGGTCGTGGTCGCCTGACCGCGCGTCAGATTGAAGCAGCGCGTCGTGCAATGACGCGTCACATCAAGCGTGGCGGCCGCATCTGGATCCGTATCTTCCCGGACAAGCCGATCTCGCAAAAGCCGGCGGAAGTGCGTATGGGTAACGGTAAGGGTAACCCTGAGTACTACGTCGCCGAGATTCAGCCGGGCAAGATGCTGTATGAAATGGATGGTGTGTCCGAAGAACTGGCCCGTGAAGCCTTCCGTCTGGCTGCAGCCAAGCTGCCGCTGAAGACGGTCTTCATGGTTCGCCAGCTCGGCGCCTAAGGAGTGATTGATGAAGGCATCTGAACTTCTTCAGAAAGACAAGGCCGCGCTCGACAAAGAGCTGTCGGACCTCTTGAAGGCGCAATTCGGCCTGCGCATGCAACTCGCGACCCAGCAGCTCACGAACACGAGCCAGCTGAAGAAGGTTCGTCGCGACATCGCACGTGTGCGGACCGTCCTGACTCAGAAGGCGAACCAGAAATGAACGAAAGCGTGAAAACCTCGCTTAAGCGGACGCTGGTCGGCAAGGTCGTCAGCAACAAGATGGACAAGACGGTCACCGTCCTGGTCGAGCGCCGCGTCAAGCACCCGATCTACGGCAAGTACGTCGTGCAGTCGAAGAAGTACCACGCTCACGACGAAGCGAACACGTACAACGAGGGTGACCTCGTTGAAATTCAGGAAACCCGTCCTCTCTCGAAGACGAAGGCCTGGACCGTGTCGAAGCTGATCGAAGCAGCACGCGTCATCTAAAAGTGACGCAGCACCCCGGGGAGTCATTCTCCGGGGTGTAGAAGTAATTGAAATCGCTGAAGATTTCGCTTGCGAGGCCAAGATTGTCTGGTTATAATCTTGGTCTTCCCTCCTTTTGGGCTTGCTGTTGGCAAAGCAGCAGGCGAATGTAGGTGGGGAAGCAGATCCGGGCGCCAGTCCGGGTTAGCAAGATTCACCGGAATGCGATGGCCGGTTTCGTTTGCCGTCGCTGCTGTTCTTACCCAAGCAGCTGAGCGGTCGTTCTAGTGGCGGCGCGGCTGACGGGACCAAGACTGACCGGATGTGCCATGGTGGCGCGACCGGATTAAGTTGGGAAAGATAAACCATGATCCAGACCGAAACTCGGCTTGAAGTAGCCGACAACACGGGTGCACGTGAAGTCCTGTGCATCAAGGTGCTCGGCGGCTCGAAGCGTCGTTATGCCAGCATTGGCGACATCATCAAGGTGAGCGTCAAGGAAGCAACGCCGCGCGGGCGCGTGAAAAAGGGCGAAATCTACAACGCTGTTGTGGTTCGCACTGCGAAGGGCGTGCGCCGTCAAGACGGCTCGCTGATCAAGTTCGATGGCAACGCCGCCGTGCTTTTGAATACCAAGCTTGAGCCGATCGGCACCCGCATTTTCGGGCCGGTTACGCGTGAGCTGCGTAGCGAACGATTCATGAAGATCGTTTCGCTGGCGCCGGAAGTGCTGTAAGGAGTCGCGATGAACAAGATTCGCAAGGGTGACGAAGTCATCATCGTCACTGGCAAAGACAAGGGCAAGCGCGGCGTCGTGCTGGCCATCGGCGAAGAGCGCGTCACTGTCGAAGGCATCAACATCGCTAAAAAGCATGTGAAGCCGAACCCCATGAAGGGTACGACGGGTGGCGTGGAAGCCAAGGCAATGCCGGTGGCTATCTCGAACGTCGCACTGGTCGACGCGAACGGTAAGCCGTCGCGCGTGGGCATCAAGGTCGAAGGGGACAAGAAGGTCCGTTTCCTGAAGACGACCGGTGCTGTTCTGAGCGCCTGACGCTGCGGAGTAAAAAATGGCACGTTTGCAAGAATTTTATAAAGAGAAGGTCGTTCCTGGCCTGATCGAGAAGTTCGGTTACAAGTCGGTCATGGAAGTGCCGCGCCTCACCAAGATCACCCTGAACATGGGTGTTGGTGAAGCCGTCGCTGACAAGAAGGTCCTTGAGCACGCCGTTGGCGACCTCACGAAGATCGCCGGCCAGAAGCCCGTCATCACGAAGTCGCGCAAGGCAATCGCCGGCTTCAAGATCCGCGAAGGCTACCCGATCGGCACGATGGTCACGCTGCGTGGCAACGCCATGTACGAATTCCTGGACCGTTTCGTGACGGTTGCGCTGCCCCGCGTGCGCGACTTCCGTGGCGTGTCGGGCAAGGCGTTCGACGGCCGTGGTAACTACAACATCGGTGTGAAAGAGCAGATCATTTTCCCCGAAATCGACTACGACAAGATCGACGCGCTGCGTGGGCTGAACATCAGCATCACGACGACCGCGAAGACCGACGAAGAAGCAAAGGCACTGCTCGCCGGCTTCAAGTTCCCGTTCAGAAACTGAGGTTACCGTGGCTAAACTGGCACTGATCGAACGTGAAAAGAAGCGCGCTCGTCTGGCAGCGAAATTTGCGCCGAAGCGCGCATCGCTGAAGGCGATCATCGACGACCAAAGCAAGTCGGAAGAAGAGCGCTACGCAGCTCGCCTCGAACTGCAACAACTGCCCCGCAACTCGAACCCGACTCGCAAGCGTAACCGCTGCGCGATCACGGGCCGTCCGCGTGGCACGTTCCGCAAATTCGGTCTCGCACGTAACAAGATTCGTGAAATCGCGTTCCGTGGTGAGATCCCTGGCATCACCAAGGCGAGCTGGTAATAGGAGAAACATAAATGAGCATGAGTGATCCTATCGCCGATATGCTGACTCGCATCCGCAATGCGCAGATGGTCGAGAAGGTTTCGGTTGCTATGCCCTCGTCGAAAGTGAAGATTGCGATTGCGCAGGTTCTGAAGGACGAAGGTTATATCGACGACTTCGCGGTGAAAACCGAAGGTGCGAAGTCGGAATTGAACATCGCGTTGAAGTACTACGCTGGCCGTCCCGTTATCGAGCGCATCGAACGCGTTTCGAAGCCGGGTCTGCGCGTGTACCGCGGCCGCAACGATATCCCGCAGGTCATGAATGGCCTGGGCGTTGCGATCGTGTCGACGCCCAAGGGTGTGATGACGGACCGCAAGGCGCGCGCTACTGGCGTCGGCGGCGAAGTTATCTGCTACGTCGCTTAAGGCCTAAGGAGAAGAAACATGTCTCGAGTAGGTAAGAGCCCGATCGCGCTGCAAGGCGCAGAAGCGACGCTCAGCGACGAGAAGATTACCGTCAAGGGCCCGCTGGGTACGATTTCGCAAGCTGCGAACCGCCTCGTGAAGGTGGTGAACGACAACGGTACGCTCAAGTTCGAGCCGACCGATGAAAGCCGCGAAGCCAATGCAATGTCGGGCACGATGCGCGCAATTGTCGCGAACATGGTGCAAGGCGTGACGAAGGGTTTTGAGCGCAAGCTGACGCTGGTTGGCGTCGGTTACCGTGCTCAAGCGCAAGGCGACAAGCTGAACCTGTCGCTGGGTTTCTCGCACCCCGTGGTGCACCAGATGCCGGAAGGCATCAAGGCTGAAACCCCGTCGCAAACGGAAATCGTGATCAAGGGGATCGACAAGCAGAAAGTCGGCCAAACCGCTGCAGAAGTGCGCGGTTATCGCCCGCCGGAGCCCTACAAGGGCAAGGGTGTGCGTTACGCCGACGAGGTCGTGATCCTCAAAGAAACGAAGAAGAAGTAAGGGTGCGCAATCATGGATAAGACTCAATCTCGCCTGCGCCGCGCTCGTCAGACGCGTCTCAAGATCGCTGAGCTGCAGGTCGCGCGTCTGGCCGTGCATCGCACGAACACGCACATCTATGCGCAAGTGTTCTCGCCCTGCGGCACCAAGGTGCTGGCCAGCGCGTCGACGCTTGAAGCTGAAGTGCGTGCGCAACTGGCTGACCAGTCGGGCAAGGGCGGCAACGTCGCAGCAGCCTCGCTGATCGGCAAGCGTATTGCAGAAAAGGCTAAGGCCGCCGGCATCGAATCCGTCGCCTTTGACCGCTCGGGTTTCCGCTATCACGGCCGCGTCAAGGCGCTGGCTGATGCTGCGCGCGAAGCCGGGCTCAAGTTCTAAGGAAGGAATTCGTCATGGCAAAGATGCAAGCGAAAGTTCAGGCTGACGAACGCGACGACGGCCTCCGCGAAAAAATGATTTCGGTCAACCGCGTGACCAAGGTCGTGAAGGGTGGCCGTATTCTCGGCTTCGCCGCACTGACCGTGGTTGGCGACGGTGATGGCCGCGTCGGTATGGGCAAGGGCAAGTCGAAGGAAGTGCCCGTCGCTGTCCAGAAGGCGATGGAACAAGCTCGCCGCAACATGTTCAAGGTGCCCCTGAAGAACGGCACCCTGCAACACGAAGTGCACGGCAAGCACGGCGCATCGGTCGTCCTCCTCGCTCCGGCGAAGGCAGGTACGGGCGTGATCGCCGGCGGCCCGATGCGCGCAGTGTTCGACGTGATGGGCGTGCAGAACGTCGTGGCCAAGAGCCACGGTTCGACGAACCCGTACAACCTCGTTCGTGCCACGCTGGACGGTCTGCGCAAGCAATCGACCCCGGCTGACATCGCAGCGAAGCGCGGCAAGTCCGTCGAAGACATTCTGGGCTAAGGGTGGGCACCATGTCTGAAAAAACTGTCAAGGTTCAGCTCGTCAAGAGCCTGATTGGGACCCGCGAAACGCACCGTGCCACCGTGCGCGGTCTCGGCCTGCGCCGCCTGAACTCGGTTTCCGAGCTGCAGGACACGCCGGCTGTGCGCGGCATGATCAACAAGGTCTCGTACCTCGTTAAGGTCATCGGCTAAGCGGTCGACCAAAGACTCCAGGAGTTTGAAATGGAATTGAATAACCTGAAGCCGGCAGAAGGCGCGAAGCACGCTAAGCGTCGCGTCGGTCGCGGCATCGGCTCCGGCCTCGGCAAGACCGCTGGCCGTGGTCACAAGGGTCAGAAATCGCGTTCGGGCGGCTTCCACAAGGTTGGCTTCGAAGGCGGTCAAATGCCGCTGCAGCGTCGTCTGCCGAAGCGTGGCTTCACCTCGCTGACGAAGGAATTCGTTGGTGAAGTGCGCCTCGCCGACCTCGAGAAGCTGCCGGTCGACGAAATCGATCTGTTGGCTCTCAAGCAGGCAGGCCTCGTGGGCGAACTGACCCGCAGCGCGAAGATCATCGCTACCGGCGAGATCAAGCGTAAGGTCGTCGTGAAGGGTCTGGGTGCGACGAAGAATGCGCGTGCTGCGATTGAAGCAGCAGGCGGTTCTTTTGCCGAGTGATTGTGAGTGGTGCGCGCGGGCTTGCCCGCCGTCACTAGCATCTGCATCGGAGAAGCTACTTGGCTAACAGCCCGAGTCTCGCAAAAACCGGTCGCAGCGCTCCGAAGTTCGGCGACCTGCGTCGGCGGGCAGTGTTCCTGCTGCTGGCGTTGGTCGTTTATCGTATCGGCGCGCATATTCCGGTCCCGGGTATCGATCCGGACCAGCTGGCGAAGCTCTTTCAAAGCCAGTCGGGCGGCATCCTTGGCATGTTCAACATGTTCTCGGGTGGCGCACTGTCGCGGTTCACGATCTTCGCGCTGGGTGTGATGCCGTATATTTCGGCGTCGATCATCCTGCAGCTGATGGCGATTGTCTCGCCGCAGCTGGAAGCGCTGAAGAAAGAAGGGCAGGCTGGACAACGCAAGATCACGCAGTACACGCGGATCTTCACGGTGGTGCTGGCGACGTTTCAGGCGTTCGGCATCGCGGTCGCGCTGGAAAACCAGCCCGGCCTCGTGATCGATCCGGGCATGGTGTTCCGCTTGACGACGGTCGTGACGCTCGTAACGGGCACGATGTTCCTGATGTGGCTTGGTGAGCAGATCACGGAACGCGGGCTTGGCAACGGTATCTCGATCATCATCTTCGGCGGGATCGCGGCAGGCTTCCCGAATGCGCTCGGTGGGCTTTTCGAACTGGTTCGCACCGGCTCGATGAGCATCATCTCGGCAATCATCGTGGTCGTTCTGATCGCAGCCGTGACGTACCTGGTGGTGTTCATCGAACGCGGCCAGCGCAAGATCCTCGTGAACTATGCGAAGCGTCAGGTCGGTAACAAGATTTACGGCGGGCAGTCGTCCCACCTGCCGCTCAAGTTGAACATGTCGGGTGTGATTCCGCCGATCTTCGCGTCGTCGATCATCCTGTTCCCGGCAACTATCCTGAACTGGTTCAGTTCGGGTTCGCGAACCGGCTGGTTTGCGGACACGCTGCACAATGTGGCCGAAGCCCTCAAGCCTGGCCAGCCCGTGTACGTGTTGCTGTATGCGTTGGCGATCGTGTTCTTCTGCTTCTTCTACACCGCACTGGTGTTCAACAGCAGGGAGACGGCCGACAACCTGAAGAAGAGTGGCGCGTTCGTACCTGGCATCCGCCCGGGCGATCAGACGGCACGTTATATCGACCGCATCCTCACGCGTCTGACGCTGGCCGGTGCGATCTATATCGTGTTCGTTTGCCTGCTGCCGGAGTTTCTGGTGCTGCGCTGGAATGTGCCGTTTTATTTTGGTGGAACGTCGCTGCTGATCATTGTCGTCGTCACAATGGACTTCATGGCGCAGGTGCAGTCGTACGTAATGTCGCAACAATATGAATCGCTGCTCAAGAAGGCCAACTTCAAGGGCGGCGGCGTCCCGATGCGTTAAAAGGACCTATGGCCAAAGACGATGTAATCCAGATGCAAGGCGAGGTGATCGAAAACCTCCCCAACGCAACCTTCCGGGTGAAGCTGGAAAACGGCCATGTCGTTCTGGGACATATTTCCGGAAAGATGCGGATGCACTACATCCGCATTCTCCCGGGCGACAAGGTGACGGTTGAGTTGACGCCTTACGATCTGTCGCGTGCGCGGATCGTGTTCCGGGCGAAGTGATTTAGGAAAAAGGGTAATATCATGAAAGTGATGGCATCGGTAAAGCGCATTTGCCGCAACTGCAAAATCATCAAGCGCAACGGCGTCGTTCGCGTGATCTGCAGCTCGGACCCGCGCCACAAGCAGCGCCAAGGCTGATTAGCGCGCTTGCGCTTTTTGTTTGAGGAAAAACAATGGCTCGTATTGCAGGGGTTAACATCCCGAACCACCAGCACACTGAAATCGGCCTGACGGCAATTTTCGGTGTTGGCCGCACGCGTTCGCGCAACATCTGCGTGGCCGCCGGTGTGCCGTTCAACAAGAAGGTCAAGGACCTGAACGACGCGGATCTGGAAAAGCTGCGTGAGGAAGTGGGCAAGTTTGTCGTCGAAGGCGATCTCCGCCGTGAAGTGACGATGAACATCAAGCGCCTGATGGACCTCGGCTGCTACCGCGGCGTGCGCCATCGCAAGGGCCTGCCCCTGCGTGGCCAGCGTACGCGTACCAACGCACGTACGCGTAAGGGTCCGCGCCGCGCAGCACAGTCGCTGAAGAAGTAAGCGGAACTGAAAGTTACAGGAAAACGTAATGGCTAAGGCTTCGAACAACTCCGCGGCGCAACGCGTTCGCAAGAAGGTTAAGAAGAACGTCGCCGAGGGCGTGGTTCACGTTCACGCGTCGTTCAACAACACCATCATCACGATCACCGATCGTCAAGGCAATGCACTTGCCTGGGCAACGTCGGGCGGTCAGGGCTTCAAGGGCTCGCGTAAGTCGACCCCCTTCGCAGCTCAGGTCGCAGCCGAATCGGCTGGCCGTGTTGCAATGGAATACGGCGTCAAGAACCTCGAAGTGCGGATCAAGGGCCCCGGTCCTGGCCGCGAATCGGCGGTGCGCGCGCTGCATGGTCTTGGCATCAAGATCACCGCGATCTCCGACGTGACGCCGGTCCCGCACAACGGCTGCCGTCCGCCGAAGCGCCGCCGTATCTAAGGCGTCGTTTGAGCCGAACGCCTGAGCCGCCGGAAACGGCGACCCAGGCTCTCGGCGTTATTGAATTGACTAAGCCCACCGTTCGGCTCAAAGGGCCGGACTAGCGCGATACCGCGGGTTTTCCCACTAAGGTTTCGCGTGATCAATTATCGAAGGAAAGCAACGTGGCACGTTATATCGGCCCGAAGGCCAAGCTGTCCCGCCGTGAAGGCACCGACCTCTTCCTGAAGAGCGCACGCCGCTCGCTCGCCGACAAGTGCAAGCTTGACAGCAAGCCGGGCCAGCACGGCCGCACTTCGGGCGCCCGTACGTCCGACTACGGCACGCAGCTTCGCGAAAAGCAGAAAGTGAAGCGTATCTACGGCGTGCTCGAGCGCCAGTTCCGCCGCTACTTCGCAGAAGCTGACCGTATCAAGGGCAACACCGGCGAAAACCTGCTGCAACTGCTCGAGTCGCGTCTCGACAACGTCGTGTACCGCATGGGCTTCGCATCGACCCGCGCTGAAGCGCGTCAGCTCGTGAGCCACAAGGCTCTCACGCTGAACGGCGTCGTCGCGAACATCCCGTCGATGCAAGTGAAGGCAGGCGACGTCGTTGCGATTCGCGAAAAGGCGAAGAAGCAGGCGCGTATCGTCGAAGCCCTCTCGCTCGCAGAGCAAGGCGGCATGGCAGGTTGGGTGTCGGTCGACGCGAAGAAGTTCGAAGGCACGTTCAAGGGCATGCCTGAGCGCAGCGACATCGCTGGCGACATCAACGAAAGCCTGATCGTCGAATTGTATTCGCGGTAATCGGATTGACGGCCGGGGTAACCTCTGTGCTTCGCGCAGGAGGCGGCCTCGGCCGTTTTTTTCAGGTTGTTGCCATCTCAGCCTTATCGGTGTAACGAGCCGAGGGTATTGAAAAGGAAAACCTATGCAAACCAGTTTGTTGAAACCCAAGATCATCGCTGTGGAATCGCTCGGCGACAACCACGCGAAAGTGGTCATGGAGCCGTTCGAACGCGGTTATGGCCACACCTTGGGTAACGCGCTCCGGCGCGTGCTGCTGTCGTCGATGGTGGGCTACGCGCCGACCGAAGTGACGATCGCAGGCGTCGTGCACGAATACTCGACGCTTGATGGTGTGCAAGAGGATGTGGTCAACCTGCTGCTGAACCTGAAGGGCGTTGTTTTCAAGCTGCATAACCGTGACGAAGTGACGGTTACGCTGCGCAAGGAAGGCGAAGGCGTTGTCACCGCTGGCGACATCGAACTCTCGCACGACTGCGAAGTGATCAACCCGGAACACGTGGTTGCGCACCTCACGAAGGGCGGCAAGCTCGACGTGCAGATCAAGATCGAGAAGGGCCGTGGCTACGTGCCGGGCAACGTGCGCCGCTATGGCGACGAGTCGGCCAAGATCATCGGCCGTATCGTGCTGGACGCATCGTTCTCGCCGGTTCGCCGCGTGAGCTACGCCGTGGAAAGCGCTCGCGTTGAACAGCGTACCGACCTCGACAAGCTCGTGATGAACATCGAAACCAACGGCGTGATCTCGCCTGAGGAAGCGATCCGCCAGTCGGCGCGCATCCTCGTGGATCAGCTGTCGGTGTTCGCTGCACTGGAAGGCACGGAAACGGCGGCGGAAGCCCCGTCGCGCGCACCGCAGATCGACCCGATCCTGCTGCGTCCGGTGGACGATCTCGAACTCACGGTTCGCTCGGCGAACTGCCTGAAGGCCGAGAACATCTACTACATCGGCGACCTGATCCAGCGCACCGAGAACGAGCTGCTCAAGACCCCGAACCTGGGTCGCAAGTCGCTCAACGAGATCAAGGAAGTGCTCGCTTCGCGCGGTCTCACGCTCGGCATGAAGCTCGAAAACTGGCCGCCGGCTGGTCTCGACAAGTAATGTATGTGGCACGGACGCGGATTTTCCTTTAAAATCCGCGTCTTGCCTTTTTCACGTACCGGCCCGTGCTTCGGTAGTCGCGAAGCGATAGAAGAGCTGGACCAAAACTTTGTTTCAAGGAAATTGAAATGCGTCACCGTCATGGTCTGCGGAAACTGAACCGCACGAGCAGCCACCGTCTGGCAATGCTCCGTAACATGTCCAACTCGCTTATCGAGCACGAAGTCATCAAGACGACGCTGCCGAAGGCGAAGGAACTCCGTAAGGTTGTCGAGCCCCTCATCACGCTGGGCAAGAAGCCGTCGCTCGCAAACCGTCGTCTGGCATTCAACCGCCTGCGCGATCGTGACTCGGTCACGAAGCTGTTCGACGTGCTCGGTCCGCGTTTCGCGAACCGTCCGGGCGGCTACCTGCGTATCCTGAAGTTCGGTTTCCGTGTTGGCGACAACGCACCGATGGCACTGGTCGAACTGCTCGATCGTCCGGAAGTTGCGGAAGAGAACGTCCAGGAAGCGGAATAAGCTTTCAGTCGCTTGACGCAGTTGTTGACTGCGGATCGAGCGGCACGCAAAAAAGCCAGGCCTAGCCTGGCTTTTTTGTTTTTGGCTCCGCCCGATTGCACGCAGCGCCACCGAATGCCGCTGAGTTTGATGTACCGCGACCTCGATGCGGAACCGTCAACGTATAGTCAGGCACGAATGCAGCTGCGATTGAAAGCGGAGGACACCGTGTCTTATTTTTCTCGAGATTTATTCGGACAACTTAAGACGTTGTGCGCGATGGGTTTGCCTCATCCGCGGAGTGCTCCCTGCGCGCGAATACGATCCTCGGATCCTTCAGTCGCTCGACTCGTCGCAGTGCTTTGCGCGCTGACCGCTGCCATGTCACTTGCTGCTTGCAGTGGCTCCGACGACAGTAGCGCAGGCGCAACCCTGGCCCAGGCGCAACTGATCGCGTCAAGCCTGAAGCTCAGTGTGGCCATCGACACGAACGACGCGACCCAGAGCGGTGTTTCCTGCGCGAACCTTGGCGCGGATTGGGCGAGTTGTGCGCGTGGCCGCCTGATCCTCGAGAATCTGGGAACAGAACGCGTGAGCGCAGGCGGTTGGGCGCTCTACATGCACAGCATCCGGCGCATACTCGCGATCGACAACGCTGCGATTTCGTGGCGCCACATTACGGGCGACCTGTACGCGTTGTCGCCCCAGCGAGGCGCATTCTCGCTGGCGCCGGGTCAGCGTATCGAAGTGCCTTTCGTGGGCGAGTACTGGTACCGGCGCTATAGCGATGTGTTGCCGCGCGCCTATGTCGTGGTCGACGGCGCGGCGCCGATCGTCCTCAAGGCGAACAATACCGACGACGAAACCCAGTATGTCGAAAGCCTGCCGCCCAGCCCGGATAGCGCGGCCGCTTTCCTGCAGACGCCCGCGCAGGTTCAACGTGCGCGTGCTGAGTCTTCGCCACCTTCCGCCGAACGGATTGCGGCGCGAGCGATTCCCGCCGTTGTGCGCGAGCAGGCGGGCGATGGTGACGTCCAGATCGGCGGGGTGGCGCTCGGGTTGCCGGATTTACCGGGCGGGCAGCTTGCCGCGCTGCAGGCACGCGCATCAGCGCTCGGCTTGACGGGAGCGTCCATGCAGATAACGGGCCGCCTCGCGCCCAACACGTTGCCAGCGGACATCGCGGTATCGGGGGGCTATCGGCTGATCATCGCGCGAGATGGGGTGGCCATTGACGCTTTCGACGCACCGGGCCTTTACTACGCCGTGCAGACCCTGTTCTCCCTGACTCCTGCTGGGGGCGGTCGCGTGCCGGCACTGACCATCGAAGACGCGCCTCGCTACACACATCGCGGGATGATGGTCGACCTCGCGCGCAACTTCCGCCATCCTGCGACCCTGCAGCGTCTCATCGACCAGATGAGCGCCTACAAGCTCAATCGCCTGCACCTGCATCTCTCCGACGACGAAGGCTGGCGCATCCAGATTCCCGGCTTGCCGGAGTTGACCGACATCGGCGGACAGCGTTGCCACGATCCCGGCGAAACCCGGTGCCTCATCCCCCAATTGGCCTCTGGGCCAAACAACGAATCGGGCGGCGGCTACCTGAGCCGCGCCGAATACATCGCGCTCGTGCGCTATGCCGCCGACCGCTTCATCGAGGTCATCCCGGAAATCGATATGCCAGCGCATGCTCGCGCGGCGGTGGTGTCGATGGAGGCGCGCTATCACAAGCTGCATTCGCAGGGCGACGAACAAGGCGCCAACGAGTATCGTCTGCTCGATCCTCAGGACACGTCGAATATTACGTCGGTGCAGTTCTACGACCGACGGACCGATCTGAACCCCTGTTCCGACGGCGCGCGCCGCTTCGCAGGCAAGGTCATCGGCGAAATCGCCGCCATGCATCGCGAGGCAGGCGCGCCGCTCTCGATCTGGCACTTCGGCGGCGACGAGGCAAAGAACATTCTGCTTGGCGCCGGCTTTCAGGCGCGCGACGGCGGCGATCCCGCCAAGGGGCGCATCGACCTTGCCGCACAGGACAAACCGTGGGCACGTTCGCCATGGTGCGCCGCGCTGATTCGACAAGGCAGGGTGGCGTCGGTCGACGAATTGCCCACGATGTTCGCGATCGACGTCAGTCGGCTCGTGAGCGCCAACGGCATTGGTGCGATGGCGGCGTGGCAGGACGGTCTCAAGCACGCCAGCGGTCCACAGGACTTCGCCACGAGCAGTGTCATGGTGACGCTCTGGGACACGCTCTTCTGGGGCGGCGCGGATACCGCGCAATCGTGGAGCCAGAAGGGCTACCGTGCGGTCCTCGCGCTGCCCGACTACCTCTACTTCGACTTTCCTCACACGATCGATCCGCATGAGCGCGGTTACTACTGGGGCTCGCACGCAACGGACAGCTTCAAGGTCTTCTCGCTTGCCCCCGATAACCTGCCGCAGAACGCCGAGATCATGCCCGATCGGGATGGCAATCCGTTCGAGGTGACGGGTACGGGCGCCGCACCGCGCGTCGAAGGCATGCAGGGCCAGGCGTGGGGCGAGGTGATGCGTAACGATCGGCTTTTCGAGTACATGGTGTATCCGCGGCTGCTTGCGCTTGCCGAGCGGTCCTGGCACCGTGCACCTTGGGAACTGCCTTATCGGGCTGGCGAGCGCTACAAGCTCGGCGACACCGACAAGGTCGACAAAGCCGCTCTGGCGCGGGACTGGGCCGAGTTCATGAGCGTGGTGCAGGCGCGCGAACTCGCGAAGTTACAGCGCTCGGGAGCCGTGGTGCGCACATCGCTCAGCCTCTCGGGAACCTGAGCGGTGGTGTAGTGCGCCCGGCGGCACACAAAGTACCGGATCGCATGCACCTCACGCGGCAGGGGCATCAACGGGCGCGCAGCACGCGCCGGTCGGGGCGGTGGTAGCATCACGTCTTGCCTCAAGCCCTTGTTTTGAAAGAGGGCGCAGCCGGAGTTCGTCGTGACCCTCAATGTGACCCTGATGCTGACCACGGTGCCCGACGAGGGCACCGCCGAAAAGCTCGCCTCCGGGGCGCTCGCGCAGCGTCTCGCTGCGTGCGTGACGCGCCTTGGCGCCGTGCACTCGCAGTACCACTGGCAGGGCAGCATCGAGTCAGGCAACGAGATTCAGCTGCTCTTCAAGACGAGCCTCGCCCGCGCGGCCGAGCTCGAACAGTTCATCCAGACCCAGCATCCCTACGAAACGCCCGAGATTCTCTCGTGGCAGGCCACGGCGTCGAACGCCTACGGTCAATGGGTCAATGCCGAGACTCAGCGCACCCTACATGTCTAACCGCTTCGATCGGCGCTCCCGCGTCGCGCCGTACGCTTCGCTGTCCGGCTTCCTCCTGCTCGTCTGCTGCGTGCTGCCTCTGCTGTTCGGCACTTCACTCGCGCGCGCCGCCGACGATGACTTTCTGCCGCCCGATCAGGCCTTCACCTTCAGCGCGAGCGAAGCGCCGGGCATGGTCGATGTGCATTTCAAGATCGCGGACGGCTACTACATGTACCGCGAGCGCTTCGCTTTCGCCGCGCGCAACGGGACGGCCGAACTGGGCGAGGCGCAAATCCCGCCCGGCCACATCAAGTTCGATCCGACTTTCCAGAAGAACGTCGAAACCTATCGTGGCGAGCTGACCATTCACTTGCCGGTGCAGAAGGCGAGCGGTCCATTCGATCTCGCGGTGACGTCGCAGGGCTGTGCCGATGCCGGCATCTGTTATCCGCCTGCTGAGCACGTGTTCCACGTGAGTGGCGCGGCTTTGCAGGCCGCTACGGCTGGCCAGAGCACCGTTGCGGGCGCGGCACGCTCGACGCCCACGCCGCTGACGCAATCCAACGCAGCGCCCGCTGCTGGCGACACCGGGGAGCCCTGGTACGAGCGCGCCACGAGCGCCGACTATGCGCAGTCGTTGCTTCAGGGCGGCGGCTTTTTCGCCGTGGTCGGCCTGTACTTCGTGGCCGGCATGGTGCTGAGCCTCTTGCCCTGCTCGTATCCGATGATCCCGATCCTTTCGGCGATCATCGTCGGTGAGGGCGTTCGCGTCACGCGCTCGCGTGGCTTCGCGCTCTCATTCGTCTACGTGCTCGGCATGGCGCTCGTCTACACGGTGCTGGGCATCGCCGCTGCGCTGGTCGGGCAGAGCCTGGGGGCGTGGTTGCAAAATCCGTGGGTGCTCGGCGTGTTCGCGGTGCTCCTTGCGGCGTTCGCGGTCATGCTGATCGCGGGCTACGACATCGCGCTGCCGCAGCGCTGGCAGGATGGCGCCTCGCGCGCCACGCAGGGCCGCTCCGGCGGCAAATTTGCGGCGGTCGCCGTGATGGGTGCGCTTTCCGCGCTCGTGGTGGGCGCCTGCATGACCGCGCCGCTTTTCGCGGTGCTCGCCTTTATCGCGCACACGGGCAACGCCGTGCTGGGCGGCGCAGCGCTCTTTGCGATGGGCTTGGGTCTTGGTGTGCCGCTGATGATCCTCGGCCTCGGCGCGGGCTCGCTGCTGCCTCGCGCGGGCGCATGGATGGATGGCGTGAAGGTATTCTTCGGCGTCGTGCTGCTGGCGGCCGCGCTGTGGATCGTCTGGCCGGTGCTCGGCGCCACCGCGCAGATGCTGCTCGCCGCCCTCTGGCTGCTGCTCGCGGCCGCCGCGCTTGGGCTTTTCACGCCGAACGCGGGTGCGGCCAACGTCTGGCGCCGCCTCGGGCGCGGTCTCGGCGCGGCGTTCGCAATCTGGGCGGCGACGCTGATCGTCGGTCTTGCGGCGGGCTCGACCGATCCGCTGCGTCCGCTTGCGGTGCTTGCCGCGCGCGTGGGTGGTGCGAGCGATGTTGCCGCAACCGGCGCGGCGCAGTCCGCCGGCGCCAGCGCAGCGAACGCGCTGGTCTTTGCCCCCGTGCGCTCGCCGGCGCAACTGGACGCGGCGCTCAAGACAGCGGGCAAGCCGTCGATGCTCGACTTCTACGCCGACTGGTGCGTGAGCTGCAAGGAGATGGAGAAGTTCACGTTCAGCGACCCTCGCGTGCAGGCACGCCTCGCGGAACTGGGCCTGATGCGCGCAGACGTCACGGCCAACAATTCCGACGATCAGGCGCTGCTCAAGCGCTTTGGACTCTTCGGACCGCCTGGCATCATCTTCTTCGATACGCAGGGCCGGGAAGTGCTGCGCGTGGTCGGCTACGAAAACGCCGACCGCTTCCTCGCGCGTCTCGATCGCTTGACGGCACCCGCGCCGCAGACGCAGGGAGCGCCTTCGGCCTGATCGGGATCTGCGGTATTGCGCGAGCAAAAAACAAAAAGGCACGTCCGCAGACGTGCCTTTTTTCATGCAGTGCGCGCGGCGCTTACTTCTGTGCGCGCAGCAAACGAGCGGCGTCGAGCGCGAAATACGTGAGGATGCCGTCGGCGCCCGCACGCTTGAACGCGAGCAGCGATTCCATCATCACCTTGTCGTGATCGAGCCAGCCGTTCTGCGCGGCGGCCTTGAGCATGGCGTATTCGCCGCTCACCTGATACACGTAGGTCGGGAAGCGGAATTCGTCCTTCACGCGGCGCACGATGTCGAGGTACGGCATACCGGGCTTCACCATCACCATGTCGGCGCCTTCCTCGATGTCGAGGCGCACTTCACGCAGCGCTTCGTCGGAGTTCGACGGGTCCATCTGGTAGGTCATCTTGTTGCCCTTGCCCAGATTCGACGCCGAGCCCACGGCGTCACGGAACGGTCCGTAGAACGCCGAAGCGTACTTGGCCGAGTACGCCATGATGCGCGTGTGGATGTGGTTCTCGCTCTCGAGCATCTCGCGGATCGCACCGATGCGGCCGTCCATCATGTCCGAAGGCGCGACGATATCGACGCCCGCTTCGGCCTGCGCGCGCGCCTGCGCGACGAGGATCTCGATGGTTTCGTCGTTGATGACGTAGCCGTTCTCGTCGAGCACGCCGTCCTGGCCGTGGCTCGTATACGGGTCGAGCGCGACGTCGCAAAGCACGCCGAGGTCGGGGAAGCGCTTCTTCAGTTCGCGCACGGCGCGCGGGATCACGCCGTCGGGGTTCGTTGCCTCGATGCCATCGGGCGTCTTGAGCGCCGGATCGACAACAGGGAAGAGCGAAAGCACGGGAATGCCGAGTTCGACGCACTGCTCGGCGACGCCCATCAGCAGATCGATCGACACACGTTCGACGCCGGGCATCGACGGCACGGCTTCGCGCACGTTGTTGCCCGCAATGACGAATACGGGGTAGATCAGATCATTCGTGGTGAGGAGGTTTTCGCGCATCAGACGGCGCGAGAAATCGTCACGTCGCATGCGGCGCGGACGATGATGCGGATAGAAGCTCATGTCGGCGGATATCTTGAAACGGGATGGGTCCCGGGAGCGCAGGAAACTTTTCGGGACAATGGTATATCATACCGATCGAGCGAGGCGCCTGGCGCCGAGCTCCCCGCTTCTCCTCCCTGAGCGGGTGCCTGTCGTTTTTCGATAAGGCTGTTTAACCCGCCGGAAATCACGGCGGGTTTTTTTATGTGCCGCGGACTTGGCGTGGCAAGGCCCCGACGCGAAGACCCAAAAGGGCGTTTGCGCCTGGCGTCGGTGCGGTCTGTGTGCGGTAACGCACATAGCACGGCGAAAGCCGCGCCTGCGTTGCGAAAAGATCTGATGAAAACGCGTGAAACGCCCGACTGTGTGGGCTTTTCGACGGCTGAGGGCCTGCCTGGGGCGACGGGCCAGCGGTGCTATTACGCTTGCGTGTTGGTCTCGCCGAGCGATTCCTGCGGCACGATCCAGCTCTCGATCACGGCGTGCGCCTCGTCGAGTCCCACGCGCTTGAGCGCCGAAAAAAGCTGGGCGCTCAGCTTCCCTTCATAGCCTTGCTTGCTGTATTCGTCGAACGCCTTGTTCGTCGTGCGCAGCGCGAGCACGCTTTCCTGACGCGTCAATTTGTCGCACTTCGTGAGGAGTGCGTGGATCGGCTTGCCCGTCGGCGCAAACCATTCGACCATGCGGTGGTCGAGGTCGGTGAGCGGGCGGCGGGCGTCCATCATCAGGATGAGGCCCGAGAGTTGGGCGCGCGTTTGCAGGTACAGCGAGAGCAACTGCTCCCAGTGCGCCTTCGCGGCTGCCGGCACTTCGGCGTAGCCGTAGCCGGGCAGGTCGACGAGATAGCCCGCGGGGTCGTCCGCGGGGCCGACCGAGAAGTAGTTGATATGCTGGGTGCGGCCCGGCGTCTTCGAGGCGAAGGCGAGCCGTTTCTGGTTGCACAGCAGGTTGATGGCGGTGGATTTGCCGGCGTTCGAACGGCCGGCGAACGCAACCTCGGGCCGCGCCGTAGCGGGCAGGTCGCGCATATGGTTCACCGTCGTGAAGAAGCGGGCTTGGTGCAGCAGGAAGGCCATCGGAAAAGGACCACAATATGAAACAACGCGGCGGGTGGCCCGCCGGGCCCGGAGGCGCCCGGGATGGAATCTGGGATATCGGGGGCAGGCCCGACTGGCGCGGAGCTGCCTTGCGCGCTATTGTACAATGCGATGGTTTACTGAATACCAGTGAGGCCAGCGCGGGCCTTTCGAGGTAGATCGGTCGCTGTCGTCCATTGCAGAACCTGATTCCCACAAGACGAAACAAGGTGCGCGAATGAATCGACTGGGCAAGTGCTTGAAGGTGTTCGAGAGTGCGATAGCGTCGGGTCTAACAGCGGGTTTATTCATGATGGCGGGGCACGCAAGCGCGGCGGATCAGGGAACGCCGGCCAAGCCCGACCTCGCCCGGGGGCAAGCCATTGCCGCACAGGTGTGCGCGGCCTGTCACGCGGCCGACGGCAACAGCACCGGCGGCGCCTATCCCAAGCTTGCCGGCCAGCACGCCGACTATCTCGTCAAGCAACTCAAGGACTTCAAACCGCAGCCCGGCGGCAAGCCAGCGGCGCGCGCGAACCCCATCATGGCGGGCTTTGCTGCTGCGCTGTCAGACCAGGATATGATCAACGTGGCGGCCTGGTTCGCCTCCCAGACACCCAAACCCGGCTACGCGCGCGACGCGAAGACCGTGCCGTTCGGCCAGTCGATCTGGCGCGGCGGTATCGCCGACAAGGGCGTGCCGGCGTGTGCGGCGTGCCACGGACCCACGGGCCAGGGCATTCCGATCCAGTATCCCCGGCTCTCGGGCCAGTGGTCGGAATATGTCGTTGCACAGCTCAATGCCTTCCAGCAGGGCACGCGTAACAATAACGATCCGATGCGCACCATCGCGCACCGGCTCTCGGACGACGAAATCAAGGCCGTCGCCGATTACGCGGCCGGCCTGCATTGAGCGTCATAGGCCTGCCGCCTGTTTGATCGGGCGGCCGGCCGAAAAACAAGAAAAGGGTGAGGGCGTCGTCATGCTGGCGGCGCGCCTGCACCCTTTTTTGCTGTAGCGCCTCATCAGCAAGAAGCCGGCAAGAAGCCGGCAAGAGCGAAAAGCGGAGTTTGAATGAGCGTCACCACGCAGGGTTTGCAGTTGAATGTTCGCCAGAAGGCGGTGAAAAGCGCTGTCGAACTGATCAGTTCGATGCGCTTCGCGATTGCGCTGCTCGTTGTGCTCGCCATTGCGAGCATCATCGGCACGGTGCTCACGCAGGATGACCCGTACCCGAACTACGTCAATCAGTTTGGCCCCTTCTGGGCCGACATCTTCCGCTCGCTGAGCCTCTACACGGTCTACAGCGCGTGGTGGTTCATGACGATTCTCGGCTTTCTCGTCGTGTCGGTCTCGCTGTGCGTGATCCGCAACGCGCCGAAGATGCTCGCGGACATGAAGAGCTGGAAGGACAAGGTCCGCGAAGGCAGCTTGCGCGCGTTCCATCACAAGGGCGTGTTCGCAGTGGAGGGCGCCACGCGCGCACAAACGGCCGCCACGCTCGGCAAGCTGGCGCAGCGCATGGGCTACAAATTCGTCACGCGCGAGTCCGACGGCGCCACGCTCATCGCGGCCAAGCGCGGCGCGCTCACGAAGATCGGCTACATCTTCGCGCACCTCGCGATCGTGATCATTTGTCTCGGCGGCCTGCTCGACAGCAATCTGCCGATCAAATTCCAGATGTGGCTCTTCGACAAGACGCCGATTCGCAGCAACACGGTCATCAACGACATACCGCCCGAGCACCGGCTCTCGCAGTCCAACCCGACCTTCCGCGGCTACGCCTGGGTCCCGGAAGGCCAGTTCGTTTCCACGGCCATCCTGAACCAGCCCGACGGATCGCTGATCCAGGACTTGCCGTTCTCCATCCAGCTCAACAAGTTCATCGTCGATTACTACTCGACCGGCATGCCCAAGCTCTTTGCGAGCGACATCGTCGTGATCGACCACAAGACGGGGCAGCGCATTCCCGCGCGCATCGAGGTGAACGAGCCATTCGAGTACGACGGCGTGTCGATCTACCAGTCGAGCTTCCAGGACGGCGGCTCGCAGATGTCGATGACGGCGTGGCCCATGTCCGGCGCAAGCGCGAAGAGCTTCGCGTTCGGCGGCACGATCGGCAATTCGGCGCCGCTCGCGCTGCCCGCCGGGCAGACGGTGCCGGGCGTGGATGGACAAACCATCGAATTCGCGGACTTCCGCGCGATCAACGTCGAAAACATCTCGAACGGCAGTGGCGCGAACGACGCGCGCGGCGTGGCGCACCAGTCGCTCAAGGAGGCGTTCGACGAGCGTCTCGGGTCCGGTGCGAAGAGCTCGAAGCCGCTCGATCTGCATAACGTCGGCCCTTCGGTGCAGTACAAGGTGCGCGACAAGGACGGCCAGGCGCGCGAGTACAACAACTACATGCTGCCCGTGGACGTGGGCGGCGGCGACCGCATGTTCCTCGCCGGCATGCGCGAGAATCCCGACGATCCGTTCCGCTACCTGCGCATTCCCGCCGACAGTGGCGGCACGCCGAAGGAGTGGATGATGCTGCGCGCGGCCTTCGAGGATCCCGCATTGCGCGCGCAAGCCGCAAAGCGGTTCGCCGCGCGTTCGGTCCCCGCTTCGAACAGCGAACTGCAACAGCATCTCGAAGACAGCGCAGAGCGTGTCTTGACCCTTTTCGCGGGCGCAGTGCCTCCGCCGACAGGTGCGACGGCAGCTGCGGGCGCCGCCGGCGGCTTCCAGGCCGTGGCCGCCTTCATCGACAAGTCGGTGCCGAAGGATCAGCAGGAAAAGGCGGCGAGCCTGCTGCTGCGCATGCTGGAGGGCGCGACGTGGGACCTCTGGCAGCTCGCGCGCGAGCAGGCCGGCGAACCCGACCTGAAGCCCGACGCCGACGCCGCGCGCTTCGTACAAGACTCGATCAACGCGATTTCCGACAGCTTCCTGTATGGATCTCCCGTCTATCTACAGCTCGATTCATTCAAGCAGGTGCAAGCTTCGGTATTTCAGTTGACGCGCGCGCCGGGCAAGAAAGTCGTGTATCTTGGCAGCCTGTTGCTCGTGCTCGGCATCTTCTCGATGTTCTACGTGCGTGAGCGGCGTCTGTGGTTCTGGTTGAAGGACCGCAAGGGCCAGGATGATCAGGACCACGGCGTCGACGTCATCATGGCGATGTCGACCGCCCGCCGTACCCTCGACTTCGAGAAGGAGTTCGCCCGTACCCGCGACGCGGTTGGCCGTGCGCTAGGCGCGGCGCCGCAAACCGGCGCCGCGAGCGATGCGGGCGACACGAACGGCAGCGGCAAGGACCGTGCGCCCTGATCCACGCACGCGATGACAGCCACTCACGATCAATACCGGTAAGCCCATGGACTTGTCTCAGGTTTCCTCTTCCGCGAAGGCCCGCCGCGCCGAACGTGCTCAGGTGGCCAATGCCGCTCACGCGCACGGCGCCGCGAGCGCACACGATCCTCTCGCCGACGCCCTGTTCGACGAACGCCCCTTCCTGCGCCGCCTGAGCGTGGTGGACTGGCTGTTCGCGCTGGCGCTCGTGGCAGGCGCAGGCTTCGCGCTCTCGCGCTATCACGCGCACATGAACTACTACGACAAGCTGGTGCTCTGCGGCACGACACCGGCGCTCGTCGTGCTGGGCTGGCGCTGGAAGCCGGCGCGGCTGCTCATGGCGGGTATCGCGGTGCTCGCTCTGTTCGCGATCCAGATCTACCAGGGCGACCTCGCGCGCGCCGACCAGGCCTTCTTCCTCAAGTATTTCCTCTCCAGCCAGTCGGCCATCTTGTGGATGAGTGCGCTGTTCGTGCTCGCCACGCTGTTCTACTGGATCGGCCTGCTCTCGCGTTCGCCCTCGGGCGGCTCGATCGGCTCGAA
>NZ_CAJMYY010000050.1:0-36450 GCF_905220185.1 Paraburkholderia sp. J11-2
GCACGTCCTCGTGCTGTGCGTGGTGATAGGCAGTTAGATATCGCTAAGTCAACGTCTCCGTGTTTAATTAGTCGGCTATGGGGGCAATCTGACGATTTGAATTGTTAGCGTCCGACTCAGCCATGACCCACTAACCCTGATAGCTTGGAACCTGTTATATTTACCAATGCAACCGGCCAACGCTTGCCTGACTCCTAGCTCAGGAGGCTCCCAAGTTCTCCAAGCTTCTCTGGGGAGTAAGGCGGATACAGCGACTTGAGTAGTTGCTCCGACGGCGAGAGCAGCATCGACTTTCTATTTGAGAACGTTGTAAAGCTGTGTTTTCCGAAGTATTTACCGATGCCAGATGGGCCCACTCCGCCGAACGGAAGTCCTCCCAGCCAGCAATGTATATTTGTGTTGTTCACACATCCGCCGCCGAATGACACGCCGTCAAGAAACGTCTGCACGTTCTCGGCGTTGTTGCTGAACATGTAGCCGGCCAGCGCTTTCGGTTTTGCGGAGATGAACTGGATCACCTCCTGAAGGTCGTCGTATGGCAGAACAGGTAGCACGGGCCCGAAAATCTCGCCACACATTGCCGGCTCATCACGTCTTGCCGGATAGATAATGGTTGGCTCGATATAGCAGTCTGCTACATCAAAGCGACCACCGTATGCCACGGAAGCCCCCGCTGTCATCTGCGCAATTCGTCGAACGTCGTCCGGGCTTTTCATTCGGCTGTAGTCTGGACTGGAGCGGGCGTCACTCCCGTACATTTCTAGGAGCGCGGTCTTGCAGGCTTGTACGAACTTGCCCGCGACGGACGAATGGACAAACACGTATCCCGGCGAGACGCACCACTGCCCAGAAATCGCGGTTGCGCCCCATGCTAGTTGCGTTGCCGCATGTTCGATATTCGCAGTCTCGTCCACGACAGCGCAGTTTTGTCCACCGAGTTCAAGGAGTACCGGTGTGAGATGTTCGGCCGCAGCACGCATCACAATCTTTCCTACCTTCTCGCTACCAGTGAAAGCGATGAAGTCAAACGGAAGAGCAAGTAGGTCAATAACAGCCTCCTTTGCGCCGGCCACGAGCGCAAACACTTCAGCCTCGAAGTATTTCGGCACGAGTTGAAGCAGGAGTTCGCTCGTGTAGCTGGTCGCTTCCGAAGGTTTCGCAATGACCGTGTTGCCAGCCGAAAGTGCAGCAATCACCGGCTCAAAAAGAAGGATCAGAGGTGCGTTAAACGGACCAATCACAAGGGTGACGCCGTATGGCTCATAGAATATTTTCCCCTGGTGCCCCGACGCCGCGAGCCCTCCGGGGATCTCAGCCGTTTCCGGCTCCATCCATTGCTGCAAGTTCTGCAATACATTTGCGATAGTCGCAAGAGGACCGTGGACTTCCATATACTGTTCGAAGGCAGCTTTCTTGAAGTCCATCCCCAGTGCTTCATAGAATGCACCCTCATTCTCGCGGAGCAAAGCTTCGAGGCTGGACAGCTGGGCCTTACGCCACTCAAAGCAACGGGTACGTCCCGTAGCGAAGTAAGCCTTCTGCCTTTCAAAAATTTCTTCAAAAGAAAGCACTTTGCAGTCCTGATTTCGGTTGTTGACCTGAAGGGTTCTTCAGGTTCTTCAGGTCGTTCTGACATAGGCTTTTTTTAGACCGGGAACCAGCCGCCGTGAAAGCCATATGGGATGCGACTCGGAAGCTCGACCTTGGCAAGGGGCCATGTGAAACATCAAGAGCGTCAAAGACGGCGAACTCGCTGATTTCCTTCTCGCGGTTGCACATCACAGTGACAATCCAGCCTCCTTCTGCGGCCTTCTCTGTGCACGGAACGAATACGGGTTCGTGGAAGTACGCCAGCGGTGATGGCGCGTACCCAGCGGCGGAAATTGCAGGTTCTGGCCATTCCTGTACAGCGTCCCGGGCAGTCCTGCTGACAGGGTGCCGTAGGTAACAAGAAGGTCCACAACCGTCAGCTCTTCCGTTACTGGCGCGTAGTTCTCCTGGAGCGTGACATGGTGGGAGTAACGGCTCTTCAATTTCGTATCCATCTTCGTGTGGGGCAAAGCTGCTGCTGATAAAGCATTTGGGAATGCAGGTCAAGCACCGGGACGGCCTCGTAGGGAGTGACGACCGTCCCGTATCTCAAGGATTAGGCTGCATTCCGGAAGAGGTTGTGCGGGTCGATTACAAACTTCTTGGGCGCACCCGAGTCGAACTGCGAGTAGCCATTGGGGGCGTCGTCCAGCGAGATGACCTCAACGCCGACCGCCTGCGCAATTTTGATGCGGTCCCAGAGAATTGCCTGCATGAGGGCGCGGTTGTACTTCATGACCGGGGTCTGCCCGGTGAAGAAGCTATGTGACTTTGCCCATCCCAAACCGAAGCGGATACTCAAGGAACCTTTCTGTGCGGCAGTGTCTATCGCCCCTGGGTCTTCGGTCACGTAAAGACCTGGGATGCCAATTTTCCCTGCGACCGCCGTTATCTCCATGAGGGAGTTAAGCACCGTTGCTGGCGCTTCATGCTTCGCGCCGTCATGCCCGTGTCCACGTGCTTCGAAGCCAACGGCATCAATCGCGCAGTCGACCTCTGGCATCCCCAGGATCTCGGCAACTTGGTCGGCGAGACTGGCGTGATCTGAAAGGTTGACCGTCTGGAAACCCTGCTTCCGGGCATGGTCCAGTCGTGCCGAATTGATGTCGCCGACAATGACGACGGCTGCGCCCAGCAGAATTGCGGAACTGGCGGCCGCAAGACCGACGGGACCGGCGCCCGCCACGTACACCGTGCTGCCGGGGCCGACTCCAGCCGTAACCGCGCCGTGATAGCCCGTTGGCAAGATGTCAGACAGACAGGTCAGGTCGCGAATCTTCTCCATCGCTTGTTCCTTGTCGGGGAAGCGCAGGAGGTTGAAGTCGGCATATGGCACCATAACGTATTCCGCTTGGCCGCCAACCCAGTCGCCCATGTCGACGTAGCCGTATGCGCCGCCCGCTCGCGCCGGATTTACTGTGAGACATACGCCGGTATGCTGCTCCTTGCAGGTCCGGCAGCGGCCGCACGCGACATTGAAGGGAACCGAAACCAGGTCTCCCTTTTGGAGCGTTTCAACGTCACGCCCCAGCTCGATGACTTCCCCAGTGATTTCGTGCCCGAGAATGAGGCCGGCGGGCGCGGTCGTACGGCCTCGGACCATATGCTGGTCAGAGCCACAAATGTTCGTTGAAACCACTCTCAGAATGACCCCATGGTCAATCTTGCGGCCTCTTGGGTCCGCGAGCGTCGGAAAAGGAATTGACTGAACTTCCACTTTCCCTGGGCTTACATATGCAACACCACGATTCGACGACATAAGTTTGTCTCCAATCTGTTGATTTGACCTTTACGCAGCCTCTGGTTGACGGAGCAGCCGCTCAACTACACGACGTACCCGGTTGGGTCCGACATCGACGTGAATATCAATCTGCTGACGAACGGGGAACTCCTTCTGATTACGGTACTGCGCCTCGATCACAACCTTGTCCTCGTCGAACGTCGCAGCGCTTTGCTCGATGACGGTCTGTTTGACCCGTTCAACGTCTGTTTGAGGGTTGCTGGCAACCGTCCAGAAATAGTGGGTTGTTTCGTCGGTTTCGGGTGTGATTCCATGGAAGCCGCGCATGTGAAAGCCTCCACGCTCAGGGTCGTCAATGTCTCCAGAGTCGGCGTCAAGCGCACCTGTCCAGATGCGGATATGCGAGACGCGGAATTCAATCTCTTGCCAGCGATCGACCAGCCCTGTGAACGACCATGCAGCGGTGTAGGTCGGGGGCGGATCGGAGGCTGGCATCTGGCGAACAAGCTTGACTGTGTCTCCGTCAGTGCTCACCGTAGCTTTCGCGTTCATGTGTACGGGAGCGTTTCCGCCGATGGTCTTCAGATGGACATAGCCCAGATGGCTCAGGTCCATCAGATTGTCGTGAATTAGTTGATAGGGTGCTTCGTAGTGGTAGTTTCCGCCACCAAAGTGATAACGGGAGTCAGAATGAACCGGATATGAAGGGGGCTCGGAGGATGGCGTGCCAGCAGCATTGCCCCCAACCCAAACCCAGACAATCTGGTCACGTTCGACGACAGGGTAAGACAGCACGCGAGCTTTCGAGGGGATGCGCTCCTGCCCGGGAATCTCGATGCATGTACCTTGGCGGTCGAACAGCAATCCGTGATATCCGCAGCGAACTCCCTTCGCCTCGACAGAACCACACGAAAGAGGCAGTTCCTTGTGGCAGCAGCGGTCTTCGAGCGCCCCTACCTCACCGGTCGGCAGGCGAAAGAACACCATCGGGCGGTTGAGTATTTTCCGAGCAACAGGCCTGGCATCGAGTTCCCATGAGAAGGCCGCCACCCACCACTGATTCATTGGAAAGGCGGTTCGGTGCAAGGTGATAGGCTTCTCTAACGCAAGGTTTTCCAATTCTTTTCTCCTAAGGCCTTAAACCTTTCTCACGCATTGCGTCGAGCAGGATTTTGCCAAGTGCTTCGATTCGCCTAGAGGTCCAGCACTAGGACTGGAGTCTTTGAACGCGAACAGCAGGGCATAAACTGGTCACCGGCGGCTTTTTCTTCGTCGGTCAAATAGGAATCGCGATGGTCCGGTGTTCCGTCAAGAACTCGGGTTAAGCAAGTGCCGCAGACTCCCTGCTCGCACGAAGTGAGCAACTCGACTCCTGTCTCAGCCAAAGCCTGCACGACCGTCCAACCAGGCGCCACATCGACGGTGACGCCGTTGCTGGCCAGTTTCACCTGGAACGTCTTATCACCCGCGGATTGCTCTACGACTCCTCCAAAGAACTCATAGTGGAGTCGGCCCTCGACCCAATTCTGTCTGCGAGCCTCGGCCAATACTGCGTCCATAAAGCCACGAGGCCCGCAAACATATAGGTGACTATCGGCGGGCGCCTGCTCAAGTGTCTTTGCAATGTCAAATACCTGATCGGGGTCGCCGTCATCAAAGTGAAACTTCACGCGATGGGCGAAATGGGAGGAGTCGATTCGCGACACAAAAGCGGTCCGGCCTCGTGAGCGGGCGCAATAATGCATTTCAAAGTTTTCGTCCGCCACCGACAAACGTTCCGCCATGCAGAGGATTGGCGTTATCCCGATTCCCCCGGCAAGCAAGAGATGATGCGCAGCATCATGCGCCAGCGGAAAGTGATTTTTCGGTTCACTAATTTTTACCTTGTCACCTTCCTGGACAAGGTCGTGTATCGCTTTAGAGCCACCACGTCCATCTGCCGCACGCAACACAGCGATGTGATACCGGTTCGATTCGTTCGGGTTGTTGCACAACGAATACTGCCGAACCAGCCCGTCAGGGAGATGCACGTCAATGTGCGCCCCTGCGCTGAACGAAGGGAGACTTGCTCCGTTGATTGCTGTCAGTTCAAATCCGCAAATGCCCTGCACTTCAGTCCATTTGCGCGAAACCTTAACGTCGAGAGTTGCTGTGTTCATGACCGCTCCGACACCCTTTCAATCGGGATCACCTTCTTTTGCGAATTTGCCTTGAGCTCTTCGGCGAGTAGGCGGTCGATGACTTTGCGAGAAAGCACTCCCCCGGCATCGATGTTCAGCTTCAGCAGCGCGCGCTCCGGCCAGGCATCGAGATTTCGCTGTTGCTGTTCAAGCATTTCGAGGTCTTCGGCAAAAATCTTGCCTTGGCCTTCCCTGATGGATGCAGTCAGGTCCTTGTCTTCCGGACGGAAGTTTCTTGCCATGCCCCAGAAGTACCAAATCGACGATTCGGTCTCCGGAGTGATGAAATCAACCACGATGGAGGATGCCTTGAATTCGGCCGGGGCTTCGTAGCCGCCGTGACCGGCATGGGCAACGCCCACCTCAATCATCACGTGGCTGGGAGGGGTGAAGCGGCAAATTTGCCAACGGTCGACTGGAACGTCGTCGTCCAACCCGTTTCCTCGTAGCGCGAGCCGCCAGAAAGGCGGGGCCATGATGTTCTGCATGAAACGGCTTGTGATAACTTCATCGCCAGAGCTTGTCGTTTTCGGGGCTGCTTCGTCGATTTCCTTTTGGCCAATGCTGCTAGCGTGGACGTAAGTTTCGTGCGTCAGGTCCATGAGGTTGTCAATCATCAACCTGTAGTCACAGCGGATGTGATACAGGCCGCCGCCGTGTGCCCATGCGGGATCGTCCGCCCACGGGAGATGGAGCAGCTTTGCGGGGTCCGCCTCGTCGCGGTCACCGGGCCACACCCACACGAAGCCGTATTTCTCGATAACAGGGTAGCTGCGGATAGTTGGAAAACCGCTGACGCGCTGACCCGGCATGCCAGAAGTCTTGCCGGTGCACCCCATTTCAAGACCGTGGTACCCGCACACGAGCGTGCCGTCTCGTACGAAACCGAGTGACAGCGGGGCACCTCGGTGAGGGCAGAAGTCTTCAAGCGCGGTCGCGATGCCGTCCGCAGCTCGATAGAACACCATTGATTCACCGCAGATCTTCCGGCCGAGGGGCTTGGCCTCACCAATCTCGTCTGGCGTGCAGGCAACATACCAGGCATTCTTCAAAAACAATTTACGTCTCCATGGGGGGACTTGAATTCTGACGTTTGGAAGTAATATTCCGTACACTGAATGACATTCAGTGTACTCATTGATGGCCATACACGCAAGTCGCGCGGTATACTGGTTTTCCCGCAATACGAGCGCTTTTACACGCGTGCGATGATTTCAACTGAGGAAAACATGAGCGTCGCTAACGAAGTAGCGTCCAGCCTGGACCTCTATGAGGAGCCGGGACATTTGATACGCCGTGCGCATCAAATCGCTGTTGCGATGTTCCATGAGAAATTAGGGCGCGAAGTAACGCCGGTTCAGTACGCGGTGTTACGCATGCTTTATGAATCGCCTGGCTTGGACCAGGTCACTCTCGCACAGAGGGTTGCACTCGATACGTCGACGACGGCAGAGATGGCTGCACGAATGGAGGCGAAAGGCTGGATTCTGCGCGAGGTTTTGCCCCGTCGACAGAGAAAACTCCTCCTCACGCCGGCAGGGGAAAAGTTGCTGAACAAGTTTCGGCCTGCGGTACAAGAGCTCCGCGCTGGATTGTTCGAGGGTATGGGGGAGGAAGATTCTGAAGATTTTATCCGGCTGCTGCGCAAATTCGTTCATTTGAACAACGAGCAGAGCCGAGCACCGTTGCGCGTTGATAGCGGCGCGTAAAGCCGGTCAAACGCGGCCAACGACAGGGTGTCTGGGCCGTCAAGAACTGCAACGTGCCGTCACGATGTCCACCGTAACTCCATCCGCGGATGATGAACCGGTGCAGGTGTTCGTCGCTCCAGCCCATGGCGAGTTGCATCACACGATGCAGTTGCGCACTCGTGACCTGCTCGGGAATCAGAAGTCGCCGCCAGACCGGCGGGCTCACCCCGCGCAGACTGATTCGCAACTGGAGGACGGAAGGCGCATCGGAAGAGGCGGAGTCCATTGACCCAATATTAACTTCCTTGCGGCCATACTCGCTGTCACCCGATTTCGCCCCCGCTTTGGCGCGGTCTCCTTACCGTTCACGGCTAAAGAAATTTAGATTTTCGGTATGTCGTTTCCCGCACTATTTCGGCGAGAACCGCGCCGCGTGCACGGCAGCGCGCTCCGCAGACTTTGCTTCGTAGATTTGCCGCGCCGCGGCCATCTCATCGCCGTGCTCTTTTGCCCATTCGTACAGCGTGTGCAGCGGCTCCATAAGGCTGCGGCCCAAGTCAGTCAGCTCGTAGTCCACGCGCGGTGGAATGCTCGGGTACATGGTTCGGCTCACCAACCCATCCTGCTCTAGTGCCTTGAGGGTAAGCGTCAGCATCCGCTGTGAAATGCGGCCCACCTGACGCTGGAGCTCGTTGTATCGCAGCGGACCTTCGCTCAGCGTACCTACGACCATGACCGTCCATTTGTCGCCAATTCGAGCCAAAACATCTACGACCGAGGCACAGACCGGGTGGTCGTGGCCGCGAACATCTGTGTTCGTATCGCTCATAAAAGTGCCTCCTTGTGCAATTCCTCGTCGAATCTAACATGACGGCACGAACATTTTGTCCGTTACTTACAGGATTAGCCCATGAAGCTTCTACATATTGATTCCAGCATCGCCGGTCAACAGTCCGTGAGCCGCCAATTGACCGCGGCCATCGTCCGCCGCCTGCGAGAGGCCAATCCCGACGCTGTCGTGATCTACCATGACCTGGCCGCCGAACCGGTGGAGCACCTAGCCGTTGCCCCCGCCGCGGGAAGCGTGACGCTTGAAGAGTTCTTGGCCGCAGATGTCGTGGTGATCGGCGCACCGATGTACAACCTGGGAGTACCCAGCCAGTTGAAAGCCTGGATGGACCGATTGGTCGTGGCTGGAAGAACCTTTTACTACACTGAGACCGGGGTGCAGGGCGGGCTGTGCGGTGGTAAGCGCATCATTGTTGCCTCCACCCGCGGCGGCTTCTACACAGCGCCTTCTCCGATTGCGGCCATGGATCACCAGGAAAGCCATCTGCAAAGCTACTTCGCTTTCTTGGGCATATCGGATGTGGAATTCATCCGTGCCGAGGGAACGGCAATGGGGGACGAACTGCGGCATCGTGCGCTAGAGGCGGCTCTGGCCGCCGCATCGGCACTGGAGGCAGAATGAATTCCAGAGCTCTGCTCGGCTCGCAGATCCTGCACGGCAGGATGAGCGGTGTTCGTTGCCATTACAGCCGGACCAGACCACCAGTGGCTCTGGGACGCTCAAATTAATAGGTGCCCACCGATTTGGGTGGGCGTCATCTAGCAACCACCTCGGTCCGACTGGTCGCCTCCTTTCACCCGTCTCAATGCGCGCCCCCCGCGTCTGTTGCGGCGGCCAGCACGCGCGCGATGTGATCGCGCTGCCCCGCATTGATGATGGGTCCGAGCGCGACGTCGTCGGTAGCTGGATCGCCTCGGTTCCTGTATTGCGAAGTCAACAAGGGGGCAACAGTTTAATCCCTAGTCGTGATGTTCCTAAAAGCGGTGTCGAACGCCGACAATTGCGATCTCTTGTGAACTCGTGCCGCCGGAGGTATAGCTGTCGGCGATGACCGCTTGAGCCGGGCCTTCACCGTTGGTGCCCGAAGCGTGGCCATACCCAGCTGAGAAGTACAGGTCGGTGCGTTTCGACAGGGCATAGTCAGCGGCGAATGTCACTTGATGATAGGTTGCCGACGAATCACCATGTGACTTCATAAAGTTGTATCCAACTTCGAGCGTGACCTCTGGCGTTGTCTGCCACGCAACGAAAGTGGATGCATTGTTAAATCGTTCGCTGTTGAGGAAAGTCGAATCGGCATCTGCAAGGTATTCCACGTAGCTGTAATATGCGCCGAACGTCAATGGACCGGCTGCATATGCTGCCCCCGCGCGAGCAATGTTATATCGACTGGCAGTAGCATACGCGCGGTTCACGGGACTGAAGAATCCTCCGTTAGCGCTCGATTCACCGCGAGCCGAATACCTTTCGTTTCCATTGTCAGCGTGAAAATACCCTCCCGCGAGAATAAGCGATCCGACTGAGTAGTTTAGCGCAGCACTATATGACTGGCCCGAGCCGAGCGCACCCGCCACATTACCGAAGCCGTATTGAAGTGCGGTCTGCAACCCTCCCCAGTTTGGGCTTAACCACTTGACTGCGTTAATGATTTTGAGTGTTCCGTCAGCGAGGTCAACGTCGCCCGGTGACGTGAAGTATTCGAGAAAGTAGTTCCCTTGTACTGGCATGAGGAGATCGAAAAGTCCGTCTAGCTGATGGCCAAACGTTACCGTCCCGTACGTATCGCTCTTGAGCCCGACATATGCTTGCCTATTGAACAGTCCGTCTGTCGCCAGTGCACCGTTATTCAGGTCGATCTGACTCTCGAGAGTAAAAAGAGTGGACAGTCCACCACCCAGATCCTCCGATCCCTTCAAGCCCCAAACGGATGGTTGCATTTGGCTGCTCTGAAGCGATAGTGAGTTATTTGATCCGCCGTTGTTGTGAACGTACTGGATAGAGTTGTCTAGTACGCCATACAGCGTCATGGTTGATTGTGCGCGAGCGCTGCAAACGGTACAAAGTGCCGCTACCCCGAAAAGCATACTGATTCGTTTCATTGGATAATCTCCATGTCCTTTTTTATGACAGTCTTTTTTAACGAAAATCTCGGCAATGATTTGACGCGCGAGCATATATCACACGCACCCTAGGAAGATGCATGCTAGAATCGGCAGACGAAATTGCGGATGCCTGAAGCTGTGTAGGTGCGTGCGCTTAAACCGTGCCGTCAGGCTTCAGACGCATGAGGACGCGGCTAACTGCTTCGACCGCCTGATCCGCCTCATCGCGGGAAAAAGTCAGCGGTGGTGAAAGGACAAGGTTTTGCGCACTGCTTATCCGGACAATCACGCCGGTTTCGTCGCGGATAATGTCCGGAATTCTCGAGGCGGCGTCTGGCAGAGGGCGGCGTGTCTCCTTGTCGACCACAAGCTCGAGTGCGATGCCAAGGCCCATTTGGCGAATCTCGCCTATGTTGGGGTGTTTGAGTAAAGTCGCCAGCTGCTCCGCGATGTAGCGTCCAGTATCGTTCGCCCGATCAACCAGCCCCTCATCATTGAGAATTCGAAGATTTTCCAAAGCGATTGCACACGCGACGGGATGGTCACTGTATGTGTAGCCGACCGGGTAGCCATGTCCCTGTCTAACGGTGTCCGCGACGTCCCGAGTCATCAACACCGCACCGAGCGGAATATATCCGCTCGAAATTCCCTTCGCAGTCACGAGGATATCTGGGGAGACGCCAAAACGCTCAGTAGCAAACCACCGTCCCGCACGCCCGAACGCTGTAACAACTTCGTCGAAAATCAGAAGGATTCCGTGCTTGCGCAGGACTTCCGCCATCCGTGGCCAATAGTCGTCAGGGGGAATAATCATCCCGCCAACGCCCATGATCGGCTCTGCAATCATTGCGGCAATATTTTCAGGCCCAATTTGGGTAATGGTCGATTCGAGTTCCGCCACACAGAATTCAGTGATGTTTTGACCATCGAAGTACCAATTGCGATACGGATGCGGTGGTGTCAGATGTGCAACGTGCGGCAGACCCGGGCCGGTACCCTCGTTCATCTCCGCGAAGCCCGTGGCCGTTCCGCCGCCATATGCGAGGCCGTGGTAGGCGTTCTTGCGTGACAAAATCCATGTACGACGGCGCTCGCCACGCATATAGTGGTAATACCTGGCGGTCTTGATGGCGGCGTCGTCGCCTTCGGAACCGCCACTCGTGAAGAAGCTCATTTCCAAGTCACCTGGTGCCATTTGAGCCAATCTCTCTACGAGCTCAATGGCTTTGTCGTTCGTGAAATCCCAGAAGCAGGTGAAATACTCCCACTGCTTCATCTGTCGCGCGGCGACTTCGGCGATTTCTTCCCGACCATGGCCAATCTGAGCAAGCCAGAGCCCACCAGTGGCATCGAGATACTGGCGTCCTTCTGCATCCCATAATTTGCATCCTTTCCCACGGGTGAATATGGTGCGATTGGTGGTTGTGAGCGGCAAGTGTGGGTGTACGACGTGACGACGGTCGAGCCCGATCAGTTCATCTACTGTTCTCATCGGTTCAGCTACCTCAGTTGGATTGGGATTGCCCCAGCATTTCGTTGTTCGTGTTGTTTGTGCCGCGCCGGAGAAACCCGTTGAGCACCCCAATCAGAGCGGCGATCAAGACGAGCCAGGGGAGTCTCGTCGAAATGCCTTCGGTGGATCCGCTCAGTGCACCGAAGTTGGTTACGGCGACGATCACGACCGCCAGGAGGCCCAAAGCACCCAGCACGGGAGCCACTACGCCTTGCCAGACGGGGCGCTCGTGAATCCGAGAAAAGAAGCCAATGACACCGACCGCGCCAAGAGTTTGGAGAACGAGGACCCCAAGTGTTCCAAGCGCGACCATCCACATAAAGATCACCTGCACAGGGTCAGCGTTGCGCAACATGAATCCAGCGAGGATTGCTGCGCAGCAAAACGTCAGAACAACGCTGGCGACGAACGGACTGCCGTGACGACGATGGATTTTGCTCAAACGCGCGGGAAGGAAGCGCCCGCGGGCGAGAGCGAACAGATAACGGCAGAGTGCGTTATGGAATGAGAGCAATACGGCAAAGACGCTAGTGAGGACGAGGATCTGCATCAACTGGGTTGACCACTCGCCGACAAACTGGGTATTGGCGCTGAACACAAACGTGATGGGATTGGCAGTCGCCTCATGCTGGACGTCCTGACCTGAATAGGCGAGTGAAAGGCACCACATCGTGAGCGTGTAGAACAGCCCGATCAAACCGATTGCAATGTAGGTTGCCCAAGGGATCGTCCGTTGAGGATTTCGCGCTTCTTCGCCGTAAATCGTGGTCGATTCGAAGCCGACAAAGCAGGAGAACGCGAACATGAGTGCCGTTCCCACGCCTGGCCCCCTCAGTGTCGACAACGCAAAAACCTGCAGGGTGGAAGTGTGGAAATCAGTCTTTATGAGGACGGCGACGTCGAAGATAAAGAGGATCAGAACCTCAAGCACCATCAGCACACCGAGCACTTTTGCCGAAAGATCGATATCCATGTAGCCGAGCACGCCGGTCAAAAGAACCGCAGCTATTGCGAGCAGCCGCCAGTCAATCGCGACCGCGGTGAACTCCTTGATCGTATCGGCGCCAAAGGCAGCGAATTGGGCGTAAATGCCAATGAGCATGCAAACGTAGGCGAGGAGCGCAACACCGGCAGCAGCATGGCCCGCGCGAATGCCAAGGCCGCGCTTGACAAGCTCGGCAAACCCACCCGCGCTTACGATGTACCTGCTCATTGCGGCAAAGCCGATAGCGAATAATAGAAGGACGCCAGCTGCCAGCAAGTACAAGGTGGGGGCGCCACTCCCTACCATCGAAAAAACAGCAGGCCCTGCTCCCAATGTCGCGCCGAGCGGTGCAGCTGCTGCGACGACGAAAAACACAATATCGGCAATTCCGAGCGATGCAGCCTTTAGCTGATTCGTCGGCTGGTCTTGTTCCATGATGCTCCTCCGGGCTGGTAGCGATTTATGCGTTTCGTGGTAGCTGATTATTGGCTCGCATATTCTGTCCAGCAATGCGAAATCGCTGATCAATCAATCGAAATTTCCGATCACAAGAAGGCTCGGGAAGTTGCATTTCCGGAGCCCGCTTGCTTAGCCCGATAATCCGCCCCCAATTATGCGTTACTCGTTTCTAGAAGGCTTTGGTACGATAGGCGTATGAAGTGAGGATCTATGCGATTGCACAATACGTCGTCCGCACAGTGGAGCCAGCCCAATCGTCAGTGGACACCGCTCGCTGCCGGAATCCTCGCAGTTGTACCGGCCCTGGTTGTAATATTGCGCGTTCGGGGTCCGTGGAGGGATGAGTTCGATGGACACACGACAGCTTTTGTTGGCGATTCGTCTCGCCGAAACCTTACATTTTGGCAAAGCGGCCGAGATCGAAAATATTGCCCAGTCGGGGCTCAGTGCGCAGATCGCAAAATTGGAGTCCGAGCTTGGCTTTAGCCTGTTCGAGCGAACTAATCGCCGGGTGATCGTTACTGAAGCGGGGAAAGGTTTTATCGAACGCGCTCGTCAGTTGCTCGGCGAGATGTCAAATACGATTGTCGAGTGTCGCGCTATAGCGGAGAAGAGTCGCGGTATTCTGAAGCTGGGCTTCTTCGGCGACGCTGCGGGCGAGCTCACACACCTCATCCTCAGTCTGTTCCGGCGTGTGAATCCGGGCATCCGGCTGGTGTGTACCGAACTGACTATGACCAATCAGGTGCAGGCTCTGATCAGCGGGCGCGTTGACGCCGCTCTTATGAGGCTGCCAGTCGATGATGAGCGCCTCGAAATTGACGTGATGTACGACGAGCCACGCGTCGTAGTCGTCCCTGCAAATCACCCACTTGCGCACGCGTCAAGGCTTCAGGCCGCCGATCTTTTCGACCAACCCTTTGCGGTCGCGGCCGCAGGGGCGCCCTCAGAGTGGGCGTCTTATTGGAGTCTGGCGTCGGAACGTCATGAACCGAGTCGAATCGGTGCTTTCGTTCAGTCAGTGCCCGAGAGCCTCGCTGCGGTAGCGTACGGCGGTGCCTTTGATACGTTTCCGTTAACTGCTACTCGAATTTTCTCTCACCCTGGCGTTCGTTATGTCCCGTTGGAAGACGCGCCGCGCAGCACGCTAGCACTGGTGACATTGAAGGGTAATCGAAACGCGGCGGCGAAATCGTTGCGCGAATGCGTTATACAGACTCTCGATGCCTCTCTCTCTCAAATTCCAGAGGCACGCCGCGATGTCGACGATTTGCCAACAAAAAGATAGTTGTGTTCATCGAGAATTGCACTGAAATCGGCGCACGCATCCGTGGTCGATTTCGCTCCCGACTTCGCTCTCTCTCCCGGAATCGGGGCAACGTACCGTACCCCGATCAAATTGTTCGCGCGTTTTTGAATCAGATATTTAACTTCCAAGACGCAGCGCTAAAATTCAATTAATCGTCGGAATAAATTTGGCGGATGATATCTTTAGTCGTTGAAATGTAACCGTCGATATCCTCATCCGTCATCGGCAGCGTCAGTCCAATCTGACCACGATGCACAGGGAAGTAGCCGCGAGTCGCCATTTCGAGCGCGTAGACGTTCATGCTGTTCTCATCAATCTTGTGCCAGTAATCACGATGGGTCGTGATTTGCTCGCCGGCTTGTTTGGTGAAAGCGTAGCCCAATACCGAGAAGGAACCGAAGACGACAAACGGGAACCCGGATTTCTCGGCCCAGGCATTGAGCTCTTCCTTGATCTTTGCGGCCAAGTCGTTGAGCCGCTGATAGGCTTTGATATCCATCGCCTTGAGGCACGCAGTCCCTGCGGCGCAAGCCAGCGGATGGCCATGATGGGTGCCAGAGATCATGACCTGATTGTCTTCCACCACACGGTAGATTTCGCGAGTTCCTCCAACAGCGCCGATCGGAAGACCACCGCCGATCATTTTACCGAGGACGGTGAGGTCAGGTTTTACTTGATACACGTTCTGGAGGCCGCCGTACGCGGCACGCAACGTGATCGTTTCATCAAAAATTAGCAGAATGCCCAGTTCTGTTGTGAGCGCGCGAAGCTTATGTACGAAGTCCTTTTGGAGTTCGACGATACCACCAGCGCACGACTGCAACTCCATGATGAGGCAGGCTATATTTTTCGCGTTATCGCGAAGAATCCTTTCGCAAGATTCAAAGTCATTCTGGGTGAGCACGACGACGTGCTCACTCTTGTAGGACGGGATTCCGTCCGAATCGGGCAGGGATTTGGGGTTAGACGAGGGGCCGGGGAAGTTGTCCGGATTGGGATGTGCGGAAATCGCGAGGTCGTCAGTAAAGCCGTGGTAACCTCCCTCGAATTTTGCGATTCCTTTTCGACCCGTATAACCCCGTGCAATTCGGATGGCGCCCAGACATGCTTCGCTCGCGGAGCAGAAAAACTTGACCTGTTCCACGGATTCGATGCGTTCACACAGGATTTTGGCAAGATCTAATTCGGCGTCCGTCGGATTGCCAAAAGAGAAACCGGTCTCGAGCATAGCTTGCATCGCCTTCACGATTTCGGGGTGATTATGCCCCAAGACATTGGTCGAGAAGTTGTTGTTCAAGTCGAGTAATTTATGGCCTTCTATCGTTTGAATATACTGTGCGTCACCTTTCTCGACGAAGATCGCATGTGGTCCATATCCAAATGTCCGTCGGCTGAATCCACCCGGGATATGGTCTTTACCTTGTTGGTTTTTTGTTTTAGAGAGATGAAATGAGTTAGAGAAGTTATCAATTGATTGTGCGTAGTTAAGCTTCATGATGTTGCGGCCTTAAATAATTGAAACGCTTGATGCGCTGGGTAGTTTGCGTAGAGAATTGGTTAACTATATTATTTCCGTAAACATTTGCGCGTCAACATCGAATCTATGATCAATCAATCGATATCTGAGATTGGAAAAAAAAGAAGTCTCGAAGGCCATCGAAGCATGGCGATTTGCGCCCGTTTCCGTGAGTCGCAAGAGGAATGTCTTTCGCGTGTACATCAACGCTGCGTGTCGTCCACTGAACGTCGGCGACAACCTTTGGGCGACAGTGCATGCCCATGGATACGGCGATCATGGCTTGATGTCCAGGTTGCGTTAGATGGTAGTCTGTATGGATTCGGCGGCCAGGATCACAAACACGCGAACCGAGTCTGGTCGGGTCTCGTTACGGGCCGCAACGGAGATCAGCGAGTCGAAGGCAGCCCAACACATCGGGACCGTACCATCGCCGAATAGGAACTCGCGTTCCTCGCTTTCGCGTTGGTCGAGTACGGCTGCGAGCAGGGCGACTTTGTCGGTAGCAACCCTGACCGGGACACGCCGGCCTTGTCGGCGGTATCAGAGATACCGTGACTCGTCACCCTTCTTGTGGGCCTTCTTGTCTGCCGGGATTGCAAACCGAGTCGGGAAGGGCATTTTCCTTGTTCTCGTACTGGTTGGTTATATGGTGTGTTAATACCTTTGCAGTTGAACGAAGCGCGGGGCAGGGACGCAGCTCGCGCGTCCCGAGTCCGCAGGCGACGAGACCGTCGCCCGGTGGAATGGTACCCGCACTATTTCGGCGAGAACCGCGCCGCGTGCACGGCAGCGCGCTCCGCAGACTTTGCTTCGTAGATTTGCCGCGCCGCGGCCATCTCATCGCCGTGCTCTTTTGCCCATTCGTACAGCGTGTGCAGCGGCTCCATAAGGCTGCGGCCCAAGTCAGTCAGCTCGTAGTCCACGCGCGGTGGAATGCTCGGGTACATGGTTCGGCTCACCAACCCATCCTGCTCTAGTGCCTTGAGGGTAAGCGTCAGCATCCGCTGTGAGGACGAACTGCGGTGTTCGTTGCCATTGCAGCCGGACGTGACCACCAGTGGCTCTGGGACTCTTACATTAATAGGTGCCCACCGATTTGGGTGGGCGTCATCTAGCAACCACCTCGGTCCGACTGGTCGCCGCCTTTGAACTACCGCTTATCTTTAGCCGACCGTGCTTCCACGCATTTCGCGAGGCCGAATACAATGTCTAGGCGAGCAATGCCTGTTCTCGGGAAGGCCCGTGTTCGGAAGGACAGGTACGTAACCATGGGACTTGCGTCGATATTCGGCAAATTACGCGCCTGGATCGAGTGGAGTCCATCGTTTGCGCCGTTCTTCAACATGCCGATGTCCTTCAGCGGGCATCTTGGGGCGACGGACAATGTCGTGGGCCGCCCGAGCAGTTCGTGACGAGAATATTCGTTTCCGTCGACAAATGCCGCGTTGCAATACATGGTGATTCTCGAGACGTCGGTCGTCGAAACAGGCATTTACCCCGTATGCGAGAAGACCTCGCCATGCTTGATCGATGTGCATGCCCGTGCCCTTTTCAACTGTCGATTTTGCCACGAACCGCGAAATGCCTACTGCGGTGTCGGTCATTTACTACGTGGTCTACTCACACTTAGCACGTGTTCCTCAAGCAGGATTGTGCGTAAGTTCGAGGGCCGCAAATCACGTTTTGCGGCGTTGGGAACGACATATGAACCGTCTCAAATCGACACAAAGGCACAGTCCTGTTCTGGCGCGCACTCGCCGCAGCGCGGAATTGCTCCGGACTCGCGATCCTGACTTCCACACGCTCCTGCTTCGTCTGCGCGTTCACGCAGCGCGCGTCAATTCGCTCACTGTTCAATAGCTGAACGCTTTTCTGAGCTTGACGCTGTAAATATGGGCAATCTGGGGGCGCGAACAATTCCCGATGGCGGCGCTCACCCTTCTTTTGGTAGCGTGCCTAGATGCGTACGTCGGCAAGCGTCGTTGACGTACTCCAACACGGCTTTCGCCAAATACAGAAAGGACTCAGCATGACCGGTACTTCCGCACGCCTTTTCGACAACGACAACTGGCATCGGCGTCTCTTCACAGGCGTATGGCAGGACGGCACATCGGTTGCCGACGTTTTGGAACCCGCCACCGGTAAGCGCCTCGCAAGCATTGGCATGGCTGACGCCGAACTCGTGGGCGCGTCGTCGAAGGCTGCGTTCGAGGCGCAGCAGGCTTGGGCTGCGCTGCCTTATGACGAGCGCGCTGCCGTATTGCGCCGCGCCGCACGTCTCGCCGAAGACGCGTTCGACGAGATCGCTGGCTGGATCGTGCGCGAAAGCGGATCGACGCGCGCGAAGGCTGGTTTCGAAACCATGGTGACGGTGAAGGCGCTGCACGAGGCGAGCGCTCTTCCGTCTCGCTCCGCAGGTGAGGTTTTGCCTTCGGTACCCGGCCGCCTCTCGCTCGCTCGCCGCCGTCCGTTGGGTGTGGTCGGCGTCATCTCGCCGTTCAACTTTCCGCTCTATTTGGCGATGCGCGCGGTGGCGCCGGCACTTGCACTCGGCAACGCCGTCGTGCTCAAACCAGATCCGCGCACTTCAGTCTGCGGCGGCTTTGTAATCGCACGCCTGTTCGAACTTGCTGGCCTGCCAGCGGGCGTGCTCCACGTGCTGCCCGGTGACGGCGCGGCAGGTGCGGCGCTTACGAGCGATCCTCACATTGCGATGATCCAGTTCACTGGGTCGACGAACGCAGGCCGCAAGGTCGGCGAGGCGGCAGGACGCCACCTGAAGAAGGTTTCGCTCGAACTCGGTGGCAAGAATTCGCTGATCGTGCTCGACGACGCCGATCTTGATCTCGCCGTCGCCAACACGGCGTGGGGCGCGTATCTGCATCAGGGCCAGATCTGCATGGCGACGGGCCGCGTGCTCGTGCAGCGCAAGATTTACGACCGATTTGTGGAAAAGCTCGTGGCGAAAGCGGCGAGCCTCACTGTCGGCGATCCGGCTACCGATGACGTCGCGCTCGGCCCCATCATCAATGCGGGGCAGCGAGATCACGTCGCGCGCGTGCTAGCCGCCGCGACAGACGCGGGGGCGCGCATCGAGACGGGCGGCGACTTCCGCGATCTGTTCTTCGAAGCGACCGTGCTGAGCGGCGTGACGGCGCAGAACCCGGCGTTCAACGAAGAAATCTTCGGGCCGGTCGCGGTGGTTGTGCCCTTCGACACCGACGAAGAAGCGATTGCGCTCGCCAACAACACCGAATATGGGCTTTCCATGGCCATCGTAACGTCGGACGTAGGTCGTGGGCTGCGCATGGGCGAACGCCTGCGCACGGGTCTCCTGCACATCAATGACCAGACCGTCAACGACGAGGTCATTAACCCATTCGGTGGGGTGGGCGCGTCTGGAAATGGTACCAGCGTAGGTGGGCCGGCCAACTGGGAAGAATTCACGCAGTGGCAGTGGCTCACCTTGAAGGGTGAAGCCCCGCTCTATCCCATCTGATCGACACAGGTGCTTGAGCGGTCCGAAGCACATCGACGATTCGCTGAGTGAGGGCATGAGTAGCAACTGCAGGTCGCGGTGTCACGGCCGCAGTTGCACTTAATAAGGGAACCGCTTGGATCCAGATGGCATGTTTGCGCGGGCGGAAGCACGTTTAGATGCTCATGCGTGTGGTCGCCACGAAGCTCTGCCATACGGACTTTATCGTGCGCGATCGATACTATCCGGCGCCGTTACCCTGCGTTGGGGCGCGAAGGTACTGGTGTCGTCGAGCAAGACGGCCCGAACGAGAGGAACCTCAAGCCTTGGGATTACGTCCCGCTGATCTATGGCGCATCCGGTCAGCGCCATGCCGCTGGAATGGGGCATCTCGACCGGCAGGGGCACTTGGGGACTGTCTCCCGTGGTGACGGCGCGCGTGGGGCACGACGACAATCGTCGCGGGTCCTTTGCGGCTTCGACTCGCGAAGGGACTGGGCGCAATGCACACCGCCAACTGCGCGGCAATCGACATTGTTGAGGCCTTCTGTGGCCTCACTGGCACTGGCCTGGAATTGCGACTGCAATCGAATGGACATCCTAAGGTATGTACGAGCGCCGTCTAGTCGCGTGACACGCTGGGCGCAGTCAGTATGTGGGCGGGCTACAGATCGCACCAAGGCCCACCTCGAAAGCAACAATCTGCTGCTAGGTGGGCCGATAATTCGCGGCATAGTGGAAGGCGATTGCGTTTCGCAGCGCTTCACTCACCGGCTCGTCGAACCTTGGCAGCCGAGGTGATTCCCGTTTGCTAAGCTCGTGAAGTTCTATCCGTTGGAGCAACTCAACGAAATCGTTGAAGATTGTACGCGTGGCGTCACGCTCAAACCGATTCTCCGTTTCGGACTTGGTTGAGGCGTGGCCGGGGTACGATTGGCGCGTTTGTCAGCAGTGCCTCCGGTTTCCTTGAGCTGCGGTATCCTTGAGTCTCTGGTGATCGAAGCGTCCTGCGCACGCCAAGGACCCTGACGGTTGGCGTGGCACCACAAAAAAAAGGGCGCGGTGTCGCTCGTTATTTCGGGCCAACTGCGCATCGCCGCGGATCTTCTACTTTCAACGCAACGCCATGACGGGACCCCGAATGAATCGCACGTCCGCGCCCGAGTCCACGAACGACAATGCGCTCGCGCAATTGCATTCAGCCCGCGAGCGCTTTGGCGGCGGCGAGCAATTGCCCGATGTATTGACGCCGAATTTGCTCCCCGAGTCTGTCGCGCGCTCATGGGTACGCTCGCGCGACGCCGGCGTAGTGCCTTGGCAGGCGCCAGAATACGAATTGCTTATTGGTACACGTAGTGTGCGTGAGACAGCTGATGACCGCCGCCTGTTTAGCTGCATCGTCGATGAAATCGAGCAACTTTGGGACGCGTTTGGTGGCGATGACTGGACCATTTTCTGCGTGAATCCAAAGGGCACTGTCATCCACGCACGGCGCAGTGCTGGTTGTGGCGACCAGCTGATCCTGCCGATTGTCGCAGGCCGGCGTATTCTGGAATCCCACATCGGCACGACAGCACCAAGCTGCGTGTTGCACGACGGTACCGAAACGACGGTAACTGGCGGCCAGCACTACCTCACTGAGTTCGAGCGCGTCTCGTGCCTTGCGGTGCCGCTTTTTGGGCTGCACGGCGAGGTCGTCGGCGCGCTTGATATTACTGGCACAGGTCAGCGTGATTTCTCGCAAATGAAGGAGCAGTTCCGACTCGCCGCGTTCGCGGCTGAGCAGCGTCTGTTCGGGACGTTGCGCGGTTGCCATCTGCTGCGTGTGCAGCACGATCCTCGTTGGCTTGCCACGCCACTCGCAGGTGTGCTTGCGGTCGAGGAGGATGGCCAACTGCGCGCCGTGAGCCGTATGGCGCGTCGTATCCTCGCGTTGCCGCATGGCGCGTCCGTCACCCGGCTCACACTGCGCGAAGTGTTCGACGAGGCGCCGCCTGCCTTGCAGACCCGTATACTGACCCCACAGCGCGGCCCACAACGTATTGCGCGTGCGGATGGCAGTCACCTGTGGGTCCAATATGCGCGCGCGCCGCTTAATCGCAGCACAGCGCGTCGCATGAATACAAATTTCGAAGTCCAAGGCGTCGAGGCCGAATCTGGGCAGACCGTCAACGCTTCGCATGGCGCACAGCAAGCGGGAGCAAGCTTGGAAGAACACATGCTTGTCGCAATCCAGCAAGCCATGTGTGAGCACAGAGGTAACGTCGCCGCGGTGGCGCGGCAATTGCGGATCTCGCGTACTACCGTGTACGCGCGCCTACGCCAATTGCGTGATGTTGGTATGTCGACTGGATCGGACGAATTCTCGGTAGTCGCTCAATCTGCCGGCGAGAGCTGATTGACGCTCTGCCTGCAAGGGGCACGTGCCCGGGACGCGGGTAGCGTCAGCATTTGTATTCAATGGAGACGCGTACAGATGCATTGGGCTGTCCGGTCTGCTGGACTAAGCCTTTGAGGGGCCGTCGCGAAAATTCGCGCGCTCCCGCTGTAAACGAGCGCCGGTTCCGCCAAGCGGAGCACTAAGAGTGGATCTATTTTGGCCCGAATCTCAGCAACCAGTGGGAACCCGTTCGCAAAAGACAGTATGCGAGTGAGATTTATCGGGCACACTGGCAAGATGGTGCTCACCTGAATCAAGACATTGCCGAGGTGCTCAATTCGGAAGCAGGGCGCGCGGCAATTCGAGAGGCTCGACCTGACGTTGTGGTCGGCGGGTTTCCTTGCCAGGACCACTCCGTGGCCAAACCGCTCTCGTTGGCTCGCGGTATTGAACGCACGCAGGGCAAGCTTTGGTGGTCAATATCCGAGCTACTGTGGCAACGCCTCGAAGACGGAAGCCCGTGCCGTACATCGTCCTCGAGAACATTGACCATCTCATTTCATTTCCGGCGAGTTGCCCCGGACGAGACTTCGCCATGGTACTGTCAACACTCTGCGGCATGGGCTATGCAGCAGAATGGCGCGTAGTGAGCGCGGCGGACTACGGCTTTCCGCAGAGCCGGTGGCGCACTTTCACCGTCGCCTATCATGTGACCACTCCGCTCGCGTACCGAGTAGTCTTGAGCCTCCACAAGGGAAGCGAGGGCTGGCTTAGCGAATCTGTGTTGAGCCGCGCGTTTCCGGCGGTACATGTTCATGGGTGTGATGTGAGAGCGCCGGCATATGCTATGCGACACGAGCCGCTCGAAGAGCAGATGTTCTATCGGCCCCTGTCGAACGGAGCGGTCTCATGGTCGGGACGGATGTGTGGACTGCGCAAGCGAAACCGAAAGCCTTTGATGATTTCGCCGTGTTTACTGGTTCGGCAGGCGCGATGACGCTAGGCGACGTTGTCCGCAAGACAGGGCCTATGCCTACAGCCTTCTACATTAAGCCGGAGGATGAAGCGAAGCGGTTGGCTGCAAAAGGGGTGAAGCGGGTTCCTCGCCTCAAGAACGGCTTTGAGTACGAATATACGAAAGGTGCGATGGCGTTCCCCGACCCTCTGGACATTCCATCACGGACCATCATCACGTCGGAGGGCGGCACCTCCGCGTCGAGGACGAAGCACGCGGTCAGGGAGGCTTCCGGCGTAATCGCCGCCTGACTCCTGAGGAACTTGAGGAGCTGAACGGCTTTCCTCGCGGATTCACCGACTATGCGGAAGCCTCGGACGCGATTCGAGCGACGCTAATGGCAATGCGCTCGTTGTTGGGCCGGCGACAAGGATTGGCGAAGCACTCAGTTACGCGCACACTAAAAGCTGTTGGGAGAACTGCTGAAATGCGCCGATGCCACCGCGCGGGTGCGGCTGTGTCGATGTCAACACCGTCGAGGTACGCCATGAGCATACGCACGCAATTGCCATGGAGATTAGGTATCCCTACCTTGCGCCCATTGCGCGCTTCAAAGCGATGGGCAGCCGTTACCTGTTTGAGGCTGAGTTCTGCAACCGCGGTGCCGGCGGGGAGAAAGGCATCGTCGAGAAAAACGCGTAGGACCGGCGCCGGCAGATCTGGCACGAAGCCGTGTTCCGTCGCTGAGAATCGCTCGAAGTCCTCAACGAATGGATTGCTTCGCGGTGCAATAAGGCGTGGCACCCGCGTCATCCAGCTTTAGTACCGACTGCTTGAGCGTGGTTGCGAGCGGCACCACAAAGTTCTGCTTCAGATAGCACCGCCGGGGTCAAGCGAGAACATCAGCCGGGAGCTGATATGACCTCGTCCGCTGCACTGGATATGCGAGCTGTAATCTCGCGGGCGGCACTCATTACGAGCTCCGCGCAGCCAGCTTCATCCATCCACTTTTGCCGTCGTTCTTCGAACACCAAAACCAAGCTCCCGAGAATTGCACGTCGATCGCCAAAGATGGGCGCGGCGATGCCCACAACTCCCTGGTTGACTTCTTCCTTCGAGACGTAGTACCCGCGTTTCTTGATGTGTCGGAAGTAACGTGCAAACTGTTCGAAATCAGTCGCGATGTGATCGATGTCATCGCTGTGCTGCTCGAAGATCGTCTTCAGCCTGGTCGTCGGCAGGTGAGCGAGTATCACTTTGGAGGCCGCGCCACGCAATATCGGCAGTGGCCGGCCTCGGCCAAACGTCACGAGAGAAGCTGCTTCGGGCGGTTCAATCTGGAGGTTGAACACTGTAGTCCCTAGCAGGTGGGCGAGAAATACGCCGCTTGCTGTCGCTTGCGCCAGCTCTCGCATGACCTCGGCACTAGCATTGAGAATCGGACTTGATTGGCGAAATTGGTATTCAAGCTCGATTACTCGAGCTCCGAGGGCGTAGCGAGTGCCCAGCTTGCCTAGAAATCCAACGCTGCTTAGCTCTTTGACATACCGAAACGCGGTCGGACGCGAAATGGCGAGCCGGTCGGCCATCTCCTCGACGCTAATCAACGGGGTCTCGGGTGTGAACAGATCAAGAACATCCATCATCTTTGCCAACTTGCTCATCGAGGTAGGGCCTTGCTCAAGGCGTTCCGCATTTCAGTTTGGTGACGGTCTCAGATTTTACCCAGGACACCAGTCGAAACGAGCCAACTCACTCCAGCGCTCGCGGATGCACGCCTCGGGACCCCGGATCTCGCCCTTCATAGGGTTATTCTGTAGGATAAAGTATCCAGAATAGAGATTCTATGTACTATAGTGTCGTTGAAAGTACGAAGCATGACAGCCAAAATATCAAAAAATGAGATTATAAGTCTTATGTGAGTGCCTGACGCGAAATGTGTCCCGGGAGGAGAAATGTTCATAAGGAATTGCTGGTATGTAGCTGCGTGGTCGAACGAGATCGCTGAAAGCTCGCTTTTCGCGAGGACGATTTGTGGGGTGCCAGTTGTCTTCTGGCGCGACGAATCAGGCACGGTGCAGGCACTGGTGGATCGTTGTTGTCATCGTGGTGCGCCGTTGTCGTGTGGACGCCGCGAGGCCAACGGAGTTCGATGCATGTATCACGGCTTCAAATTCGATCGTTCAGGGAGATGCGTAGAGATTCCGGGTCAGGACCGGATCCCTGCTGCGGCGTTCGTGCGCTCGTTTGCCGTGATCGAGCGTCATCGCTGGGTGTGGATCTGGATGGGAAATCCGGAACACGCGGAGCCCTCGATTATTCCCGATACGCATTGGCTGGATGATCCGGGGTGGACGTGTACGCCGCCGGGATACATCCGTTATGAAGCGAACTACCGCCTCCTCAATGACAACTTGCTGGATTTCTCGCATTTGTCTTTTGTCCACCCGTCTACTCTGGGTGGGTCGGAGGAGTACGCGCAACTGCGATCCAAGGTGGATCGGCGTGAACGCAGTCTCCACATTACCCGCTGGTTCATGGATCGACCACCGGCGCCGTTCGTTCGGACCTTGGTCGGTCACGCTGGCAATGTGGATCGCTGGAATAACTACGAGTTTTTCATTCCAGGGGTCCTCGTGATGGACTCAGGTTTTGCACCGGCAGGGTCTGGCGCAGAAAAAGGGGATCGCAGCCAGGCGATCGAGTTTCGCCACTGTCAGGCAGTTACGCCGGAGACTGACGGAACAACGCACTATTTCTTCTCGCAGCCGAGGAGATTCGAACCGGACAATCAAGACGTTACGCGGTTGCTGCACGAGAGTATTCTTTCCGCATTCGAAGAGGACCGTGTGATCATTACGGCTCAAGAAAAAAACCTCAAGCGGTTTGATGACTTCAGGATGCTTCCCTGCAGTTTGGACGCAGCACCCACACAATTCAGGTGGATGCTGGATCAGGCGATCAGGGCTGAGAGTAGAGAGTCGCTTCCCGATGAAGTGCATTTGGATGCAAACAGGGGGCACTGAGTCATGGAGGTCGGCACGAAAAGTGGTATCGCCCGAAACGAAACGCTCTCGGTAGTTGTGGAAAGCGTGAGGGCAGTGGCCCGCGATGTGATCCAAGTCAGCTTGGTCGCACCAAGACAACGGTTGTTGCCGGATTTCACACCGGGCGCGCATATCGATGTCTTTCTTCCCGATGGGATGGTCAGGCAATACTCGCTCTGCGGCACAGCATCAGCCACACCTGTGCGCTACCACATCGGCGTCGCGCTTGTGCAGGAGAGCAAGGGAGGCTCAGCGCGGTTACACAAGTGGGCACGAGATGGTTTGGCACTCGGCATAGGGCGCCCGCGGAATAATTTTGTCCTTGAATCAGCGCCCTCATATTCATTTGTGGCCGGTGGAATCGGAATCACACCCATTCTATCCATGATCGCACAATGCAACGAAGCGGGCGTTGCTTGGAGACTCTTGTATCTTTGCAGAACGCCGGATCGTATGGCGTTCTCTGAAGAGTTGATCAAGCTGGATGCGGGGCGTGAGCGCGCCGTACTCGTATCTACCGATCAGCAAGGCATTCCTGATATCCAGTCATGGGCGGCAGATGGAGATGCCGGAGAGATGCTGTATTGCTGTGGCCCCTCCTCGCTGATAGAGGCTGTCGGATCAATTGCGCGCCTCACGCATCCGGGACTGTTCCGCGCGGAACGTTTTCAACGTCGGCAGGACGAGTCCGAGGCTAATGAGGCGTTTGAGGTGCAACTTGTCCGCTCGCGGAAGAATCTGAAAGTGCATTCCAATCAGTCGATCCTTGACGCTGTGTGTTCCGCCGGCATCGAAGTACCCAACTCGTGTAGGGAAGGGCTATGCGGCAGTTGTGAGACTGCTGTGATCGAAGGCATACCCGATCATCGCGACAGCGTTTTGAGCGACAACGAGAGGCGCAACGGAACGAGGATGATGTGCGTTTCGAGGGCCAAGACACCAGTTCTCTTGCTCGATCTTTAGGCTGCGGCCCACGAACGTCAACTCATAGTCCACACGCGGTGGGATGGTCGGGTACATCGTCCGGTTCACCAATCCATCCTGCTCCAATGCTTTCAGTGTCAGAGTCAGCATGCGCTGCGAAATGCTGCCCACTTGACGTTGGAGTTCGGTATATCGTAGCGGGCCTTCGCTCAGCGTGCCCACAACCATGACGGTCCATTTCTCGCCAATCCGGGCCAACACATCGACAACGGACGCGCAGACTGGGTGATCGTGCCCGCGCACATCTGTCTTCGTATCGATCATACGAGTGCCTTCTTGTGAAATCTTCTCTTCTAGACAGCGTCAAGCAGCACGCCGGCCAAGATAATTTTTATATGAACGCCCCCGATGCGCCAGTTTTTCTCGCGCGTTGAATCGACAGGATGGGTTGCAGCTTTATATGCGGCCTCAATGCAGCCTCATACGCTGCGGGCCCCGATGAAATCCGCTGACTCGCCCCTCATTTGTCGCACGAGCTGAACGCTCGAATTAACTTTCAGGTTCAGCGAGTCACGGTCCGACCTGTCTTGTCATCACGCTCGATTGCCAACGCAACCTTTCGACGTCATTCCTACAAGCTTTACCCTCTTGCTCGGTCTATCAAGCTGACTTTACTGCTGTATGAGCTGGATCGTACGGTCTGTCATGCGCGAGGATTGCCCAGATCGTTCGGGCAATCTTGTTCGCCAGCGCAACAGCGACTACGTTTGACGGACGTCGCTTCTGCAATTGCTCAGCCCATGGCCCCGCGTGCTTCCCGAGGTAAAGCACACTTCTCGCGCCATGGAATCACGACTAATACAACTAATTCGAGCGAATAGTTACAGATCGAGTACTAGCCTGGAAGACAGTGATCGCGAACAACACGGGAGAAATTGATCGTTTTTTTTCTGTTCTTCCGGGGAAAGATAAATATCCCTGTGATCAGGTTGCCCGGAGATTACGCGGGTCAGACAAGTTCCGCAAACACCCTGCTCACATGACGTCGGTATGTTTACCCCGTGCGCTGCTAACGCCTCTGCGACGGTTTGCTCCCGAGCAACACAGAGAACCCGCCCTGATTTTGCCAACTGGATTTCAAAACTCTTTTCGGTCGACAGACGAACAGGTTCCGCGTTGAAGAACTCGTAGTGAAGTCGATATTCCGACCATCCACTTTCCCTCGCGGCGGAAAGTACGGCGTCCATGAATCCCTTCGGGCCGCACACATAGACGTGCGACTGGTTTTGTCCCCTGCCAAGCACCTCTTCTAGCCGAAACTTTTGGCCATCGTCTCCGTCGTCAAAATGGAAATTCACCTTTGTCCGAAAGCGGGATCGGTCGATGTGATCGATAAACGCCATCCGCTCACGCGATCTAGCGCAATAATTCAACTGAAAGGAACGACCTTGCGCCGAAAGACTTTCGGCCATAGACAGAATCGGCGTTATGCCAATACCTCCGGCCAAAAGAATTATGTCCTCCGATATTTCCCCAAGTTCGAAGCAGTTCCTGGGTGCGCTAACGCGAATTTCATCACCTTCATGGACTGAGTCGTGCATCGCACGCGACCCCCCGCGTCCCGTCGCGTCCTTCAGAACCGCAATCTGATAACGATGAGTTTCGGTTGGGTCGTTGCACAACGAGTACTGCCGGACCATGCCTCCAGGCAGATGAACATCAATGTGCGACCCTGCGCTGAACGAGGGTAGGGGTGCTTGGCTCAAGCTTGTCAATTCGAACAGCGCGACGTCGAGCGCGATCGACTCTTTACGCGCAACCCGGACTTTAATATCTTCTTCCCTGCCCGCCATTTTTCAATCTCCTGCTCAAGGGCCGTAACGGCTATATTTGCATCAAGGTAGCGAATCCTTGAGACGATCATCCAGGCATGCCAGCCATCGTCGCCGATGGCGTGACTGATTCGAGGAGATTAGTCCCAGATGGATCCTTCAAACAGAAACCACCGGAGCCCGATCAACAGTTTAAAAGTTCATCGCCGCGTCAGTTCCATCTGGAGCGCTGGCGTCGCGTCATCGACCATGAGTGCGGGTCGATATACGAAGGTGGGATCTTCCTGTTCGCGCTTGATTAGCGCGTCCAGTAGTCGTCGTGTACGAATCGGTGCCTCGTCGACCTTCAAGGCAACTCGCGGCACCGCACCACCCAGTTTTTTGATCTGGGCCTGCTGGATCTCGAGGACTTCGGCGTCCTCGTCGAACGTCTGAGTGATGGCCTCGCAAACATCCTGTGTGAGGGTTTCATCATCAAGCCGTTTATTTCTGGCCACCGACCAGAAATAATGGCTGGATTCTTCCGTTTCGGGCGTGAGAAGGTGGCATACATGACTTCGATATGCGTCATCGGCCGAGGTCCCCACCGGGTAAACACCGAAGTCGGTCATGCAGATACTGGGGGCGAGACTGATTGCCGTTTGCCATCGATTAATCGGTCCACTATGATTCAGCACCATGGCGAAGAACGGGGGAGCGTCAATATCGGGCATCTCGCGATGAGCCTTTAGCAAACCTTCGCCCTCGATTGAAACCTTGACCGGATAGTTAGGGATGCATTCTTCGTGCCCCTGGCCGATCGTGCGGAGATGAACCCAGCTCTCGTGACCGAGGTCCATGAGATTGTCGACTGCAAGGCGGAAATTTGCCTTTACATGGTGGTAGCCCCGTGACGGCGTCCAATCTGGATGGTCATTCCAACGGATGTCAGGGATGAGATCGACGTCGGCTCGACCAGCGTCCCCGAGCCAAATCCACAGGAGGCCATGTTTTTCGCTGAGCGGAAAGCTGCGCACGCATGCCTGACTCGGCATGTGCGTTTGACCTGGCGCCAGCGTGCATAGCCCATCGATCCTGAAGCGCATGCCGTGATAGCCACACTGCAGTTCGTCTCCGACACGCGTCCCAGCCGACAACGGCATTAGGCGGTGGGGGCACAGATCTTCCAACGCTGCTACGCGCCCATCTGAATGGCGCAGCATGACGACCGGCGTGTCCAAAAATCGTCGGTCCACGACTTGACCGCCATCCAGTTCGCGCGAAAAGCCCGCGACGTACCACACATTTTTCAGCCAATTCACTTCATTCTCCTTCAAGTGTCTCGCCCCACAGGAACTGCAGAGGCGCGAATACCACCACGTCAGTGTCCACTCGTATGACTTAACGCAGGCTGCACTGACCAGGGCGGTCGATCAATTGCACTGCCGGTCATGGCGCACGACAAGCAACTCCGTTGCACGAATTACTTTGTATGCGTATGATCAGTATACGAACTATATGACCGTGTAGAATTCGGGTAATCCCCGAAGTCCCAGAGGACGGCAATGACCGAAACGTTTTTGAACATTGATATCTGCACCATGCCGGGTCACTTCGCGCGGCGGGTTCACCAGCTCGCTGTCGCCCTGTTCGTTCAGGAGGTTGACGATCTCAATCTCACGCCTATTCAATGTGCTGCCTTACTTACGATTTGCAATAACCCGGAAATCGACCAAAAGACGCTTGCGTCGCAAATTGGCATTGACACATCGACAATCGCAGGTGTTATAGATCGCCTGGAGGTCCGGGGACTGGTTGTTCGCAATGTCGCGCCGCACGATCGACGCGCGCGGCAAATTACGCCGACAGAATCGGGAGTCGAGATCGCCGAGGCCGTCGTGCCACGACTGGTTCGGTCGCAGGAACGCCTGCTTGAATCTCTATCGAAGGCCGATCAAAGGGAATTCATGCGTTTGATGAAGCTCCTCATAGACGCCAATACCGAACTGAGCAACGTACCGGCAAAAGACTAGTCGGCTGACTTTGCTCGATCTCCGCGATTGGTCCTCCGGCGCGGGTCAGTGGTGCAACGCAGCCGGTAGCGTCGAAATGCTCGCTGCGAATAGCAATACCGTCTGGCTGCCCCTCGATACCGGTCGTTTGCTTGTTGTTCGGTCGACTGACGGCAGTCGTCTGCCGCGCTTTGTGTTCAGCGCGGATCGGTACCTGCCCGGCGGCTGATGGACTCCGCACGATTGGTGATTGTGCGGTTCGTGTCGGTCGTCGGCGACGCCGGTGGCAACCGGTTCACGGGATCGGTGCGGCCGAGGCACGCCGCGTAGAGGCGCTCCTTGACAGCCATCCGGAGATAGGCGAGCGCGTATGCGCGCCCCTCGCCGCTGCGCCTGTGCAACTGCCTAAACCATGGGAAACATTGCGTGTTCCGGAGGAACTAAACGGAACCCTGGGCCAGCCAGCCTCCTTAACGCGAGCAATGACTATGAGGCCATGCAATCGTGGCTCTCGCTGCACGAGTCGCTAGGAACGTATCGCTAGGAAGGCCTACCCTTGATATCAATGCATTTTGCGACGGTAGGTTGATCTTGGTTTGATGCTGGTTTGCGAGGCGGCCCCGTTAAAATACCTCACCAAATCAGGCACTTTCTGTCTCCCTGTCGGGCCCTTTCCCTTTTTGATCGACCCGCCTAGGTTTTCGCACGCCGGGAGTGCCGCTTGCCCCGCGCCCGTCGGGCGGAACTCAAGTGGCGGCGCGCCGATGGAAATTACTGCCGTTTCAGCAAGCGGGAGCAAGCTTGGAAGAACACATGCTTGTCGCAATCCAGCAAGCCATGTGTGAGCACAGAGGTAACGTCGCCGCGGTGGCGCGGCAATTGCGGATCTCGCGTACTACCGTGTACGCGCGCCTACGCCAATTGCGTGATGTTGGTATGTCGACTGGATCGGACGAATTCTCGGTAGTCGCTCAATCTGCCGGCGAGAGCTGATTGACGCTCTGCCTGCAAGGGGCACGTGCCCGGGACGGGGGTAGCGTCAGCATTTGTATTCAATGGAGACGCGTACAGATGCATTGGGCTGTCCGGTCTGCTGGACTAAGCCTTTGAAGGTTCGGACTGGCTGAACAGATCCAATACTATCGCACGCAACCAACGGTTTCCAGGATCGTTGTTTTGACAGCGGTGCCAGTGTTGTTTCAGGTCGAACGTTGGCATCGGATAGGGAGGGCTCACTGCTCTCACGTTCGCGAATTGCGTAAAAACTTCGGCAACAGCTCTGGGTACAGTCACGACGAGGTCGGTCATAGCAACGACCATCGGAATACTAAGGAAATGTGGTGAGCGAAGCATCTCGCGTCGTTCAATGCCCTTAGAACGCAAATATTGCTCTACGATCTCCTGGCTTCGACCTTCCGCACGTACAACGGCGTGGGGCAGTGACTGGAACGCTTTACGAGTGAGTCCTGATTCCAAAACAGGATGATCCGCTCGGACTAGACATACAAAGTCATGACGGAAGAGGCGCTGCTGGAACACGTCTACGCCACTTAAGTCCGGAAAGTAGCCGATTGCGAGATCGACTTCACTGCGCTGAAGCGCGGTCATGAGGTCCTTCGGGTCGCTAGATACAGTTCTAACATCTACAAACGGCGCATCTTCCGCGACGCGTCTGAGAATTCTTGGCAAGAAAACCATCTCTCCAACGTCGGACATGGCGATCGTGAATGTTCGCTGAGCTGTCTGCGCCTCAAACGCCGGTGCGGTCAATACGTGTTCACGCACCTCGCGAAGGATCGATTGAACAACTGGTGCGAGTTCCAGCGCGCGGGGCGTGGGTTCTATTCCGTGACGCACTTTCACGAAGAGCGGATCGCCTAGTTGCTCACGTAGCCGCTTTAACGCGTAAGACACGGATGGCTGACTCATTCCCAACTCGTCGGCCGCTCTGCCGACGTGGCCATGATGATGCAATGCGGAAAAAACATTCAGTAGGTTCAAATCGAAGTTATCCATTTTTTCTATGAGAGTTATGTTGGAAATCGGATTGAAACATGATACGGATAAGGTGACACTGAGTGCAATAGCGGAAAATGCTAAAAATTCGGTCGAGACCTTAACAACTTTGGAGACGTAGATGTTTGTCAGAAATTCGTGGTACGTCGCCGCATGGGCAGATGAAATCGGGCAAAAGCCGTTCCCTCGGACGTTGCTTGGTGAGCCCGTAGTCCTGTTCCGGACGATGGACGGGACCGTCGCAGCGTTGGAAGATCGCTGCTGTCATCGGGCACTCCCGCTGCACCACGGAGACGTGGTCGGAAACAGCTTGCGGTGTGCGTATCACGGTCTCGAGTACGACTGCAGTGGGCAATGTACGCGTGTGCCAGGACAAAGCAAGATACCTACTAAGGCGAAGGTCAGGTCGTACCCGGTTGTTGAGAAGGACGATCTGATCTGGATTTGGATGGGAGGGCCAGATCTCGCGGACGTCGCCAATGTGCCTGCCTACCCGTGGCACTCCGATGGTCGCTGGCGATACCGCAAAAATACGTATCTGATCGAGGCGAATCATCTTCTCATCTACGACAACCTTCTTGATTTAACCCATCTCGGATACGTCCACAAACACACAATTGGTGGCGACGCCGAGACGCACTTTGCCGCGGACACAAAAACGACGCGGACAACAAAGGGGGTACGTGTCGAGCGCTGGATGCTGGACTCAATTCCGCCGCCCACATATACAGCTGCTTATCAATTTGGCACCGAGCACGTCGACCGCTGGCAAGAGATTGAATTCGAGCCTGGTCTAGTTCGTATTTTCACTGGCGCTAAGGACGTTGGTGCGGGCGCTCCGGAAGGGAACCGAGATGACGGATACGGATTTCGCGGACTCAACGCAATGACGCCGGAAACCGAACATTCGACTCATTACTTCTGGTCCGCGGCCCACAATTTCCGAATCGACGAGACTGAAGTCACCGACGAGATATATCGGAACATTGTTGCGACGTTTAACGAAGACAAAGAGATTATCGAGTCGCAGTACCACAGTATGCAACGTACGCCCGGGCGAGAGTTCGTCGACATTGCATTCGATATCGGGCCTGTACAGGCACGCCGTGTATGGGATGCATTGTTGAAGTCTGAAGCATCCGAGCATGTTTGGGCGGAAACTTCGGAATAGTGCATTTACGGGTTTGAATCATGTTGAATGTCAAGATCGCCGCAAAGCGGAAAGTCGCAGAAGATATATGCACCTTCGAACTCGTCAGTGAGGATGGACGTAAGTTACCTCAATTCACCGCCGGGTCGCATATTGATGTGCATGTTCCAGGCGAATATGTTCGCCAATACTCACTCTGTAACTCCACGCAGGAGACGCATCGCTATCTTATCGGCGTCCTGAAAGATCCGGTATCACGTGGGGGTTCGATAGCCATGCACCAGCTAGAGGAGGGAGCAAGGTTGCGCGTGAGTGAGCCGAAAAATCACTTCCCATTGGAAGACAGTATGGAGCACTCGATACTCGTCGCCGGCGGAATTGGAATCACGCCAATTATCAGTATGGCCGATAAACTCACTGAGTCAGGTCGTTCCTTCGAACTCCACTACTGCGTAAGAACGCGCAATAAAGCTGCCTTCATGGAAGAACTCACAAGGGAGAGATTCTGTTCGGCAGTTAGGTTGCACGTTGACGACGAACCGGATCAAAAGTTCGATGCAGAGTGGATTTTCAAACATGCGCCGGGGGCAACGCCGCACGTATATGTTTGTGGCCCGAGTGGATTTATCCAGCACGTTCTGGATTCTGCCCGAGGTGCTGGCTATGCCGAAGCACAGTTGCACCGGGAATATTTTGGAGCGAACCCGAAGAAAGACGACTCCGCGGACAAGTCTTTCGAAGTTCACATCGCGAGTACCGGGCTGAGGTGCCTCGTTGGCGCGGACGAGTCAGTTGTCGCTGCTTTGGCGCGCCACGGCATTGAAATTCCGACTTCCTGCGAGCAAGGCGTATGTGGCACTTGCGTTACGAGGGTCGCGGCAGGCGTTCCTCTGCATCGAGATCTGTACCTGACCGACGAAGAACGCGCGGCGAACGATCAATTCACCCCGTGTTGCTCCAGGTCGTCGTCGCCAGTGCTCGTCCTGGATATTTGACCGGGGCGTGCCAGCCTGCATCGCATAAGGTCTTTCAGACGTTGTGCGATGCATTCTTCCGCAGCAAAGCGTTCTGCGCGTCCATCCGTCTACCCTCAATATCAAAGTGGTTCATGTTGGGACTTTTCAATCGGCGAATAATCCAATTTTATAATTAATCGACCATTAATCTCGTTGCTATAAGACGGAGACAAAATAATGCCAGGTAATCGCGGTGTCGTGTACGTCGGTAACGGTAAGGTTGAAGTTCAGTCAATCCCGTTCCCGGAGTTGGTGGATCCAAGAGGGCGTAAAGCGAGCCACGGCGTTATATTGCGGGTGGTGACTACCAATATCTGCGGCTCAGACCAGCACATGGTGCGGGGGCGGAAAACTGCTCCCGTTGGGCTCGTCCTTGGCCACGAGATAACGGGGAAGTGATCGAGATTGGCTCGGACGTCACAACACTTCAAGTGGGTGATCTGGTGTCGGTGCCTTTTAATGTTGCGTGTGGACGCTGCCCGATGTGCAAGCAGCAAAGCACAGGTGTGTGTCTCAACGTGAATCCAGAGCGCCCGGGTGGGGCGTACGGCTATGTCGATATGGGCGGCTGGATCGGTGGGCAGGCAGAATTCGTCATGGTGCCGTATGCGGATTTCAATCTTCTAAAATTTCCGGACCGAGATCGCGCTATGGAAGAGATTCGCGATCTGACGTGCCTGTCCGACATCCTCCCGACCGGCACCATGGTGCGGTGACCGCGGGAGTGTGTCCCGGAAGTACCGTCTACGTGGCGGGTGCCGGTCCAGTTGGATTGGCAGCAGCAGCGTCCGCACGATTGCTTGGGGCTGCCGTTACAATCGTTGGGGACGTTAATCCTGCTCGTCTCCAACATGCTCGTCGCGTGGGTTTCGAAACCGTTGATTTGTCGTCGGATGCTTCACTTGGTGACCAGATCGCTGACCTTCTCGGTGAACCGGAGGTCGATTGCGCAATTGACTGTGTGGGTTTTGAAGCAAGGGGGCACGGTCACGCCGGATCTCAATCGGAGGCGCCAGCGACGGTCCTCAATGCGTTGATGGAGGTCACACGTGTCGCTGGGAAGATCGGTATCCCTGGCCTCTATGTGACAGAGGATCCTGGCGGCGTTGATCCAAGTGCTCAGCTTGGCAGCCTGTCCGTGCGATTGGGTTTGGGCTGGGCGAAATCGCATAGCTTCTTCACCGGGCAGACGCCTGTTATGAAGTACAACCGAAGCTTAATGCAAGCCATTCTCTGGGACCGGGGTGAACATTGCGGAAGTGGTCAATGTCAATGTAATTACGCTGGACCAAGCCCCCGAGGGCTACTCGCTGTTTGATTCAGGCGTCTCGACCAAGTTCGTCATTGATCCGCACGGGGTGCTGAAAGCGGCATAGGGCGTTTACTAACGAGTCATTGGGCGCCTGCGCCAGCTGTCTGGCAACCGGACTGTCGTATATTGGAGGGGCATTTTTAGAGTGCCCATCCTTCTTTTGTGCCGTTGTCGAGAAGAGCTCTTGTCGGGGCGCATCCTACTAGGATTTGATGCCAAACGTCGTACGAGATGCAGCCCTTATGACTAGCTTCGCCTGGCTAGCGAATCAGGTAGTGGCTGAGTGCATTGCAACTCAAGCGCAGGTCGAGAGGGCGCGATGGTTCGCCAGAATCGTCGGTGCAGGAGGCATAATAGACGCGCGCCGCCCACCTGCGCGATGCCGACGTTGTAGCTGACATGGTCGGGAA
>NZ_CAJMYY010000051.1:0-33565 GCF_905220185.1 Paraburkholderia sp. J11-2
TACTTGCGGTTGGGTTGGATTGTACGTCGTGTGCGATCTAATCGCGTACGATGCATACTGGACGAGAAGTCAGCCATTGTCAAGCACGAAATTCAATCGCACGCGATATTTGATGTCTATGGCCCGGGCGGGACGTATGCCGTGATCGGATGAGGCGTTGTCACATGACGTTATCTATCATTTCGAGGTCCGACATCTTTCCGGAAGAATTGCGAAAAGCTAATGTCTGTTGACAGTATGTTTTTCATACCTATTTTCTTGGTGCCTCGAATGGCCTTGCGAAGGACGTCACGAAACATTCGACCCATGCAACCTGTCGCCGGCTGCCCAGAGCGCATACCTGTTCCGACTGCAGTACTGAAATGCCCCATCCGGTATATGGCGTGGAGCGCGCCTGCGTGCTGCTGGTCGACCCTTAAAGCGCCTTTCTCTCCGGTGGAGGCAAGGTCTTTCCCATGCTGTGCGACTTCGCGGCGGCTGTGCGGCCGCTCGAGGACCAGCGCACCACGGTCGAGGCCGTACGTAAGCCCGAGATCCAGGCGGTCGTTAGCGCGCGAAACGGCCAAGGGACAGGCTGCGGTGCGTAATATGCACCTCACCTGCTGCAAGGACGCGGGTATCAGTCCCGATTGCCTGGCTTGCGGCGAGCCATTGCGTTGCGAGGACCTGAAGCCGGCACTCAGCCCGGAGTACGCGTGGGAGCGGATGGCACGACAGGACGCTGCACGACGACCGAAGTCGGCTTGAGGAAGACTTTACACCGGGAGACCTCGTCGGACTCTCGGCTATCGGGTGGGTGGTGCGAACGACGAATTCAGTGGAATACTGTGAGGAGCGTCGCCTTGACATCCTCCACGCGTGGCCTAGCATCTAGTGCTACCCACAGAATCATGGAACGTCGACATAGACACTCTGACTACTGCCAACAATTGCTTGGCTCGCATGTGCTGCGCCACTTACGCGCGAAAACGTTAGCTAACTATTCAGTGCGTCATGCAGCAGGATGTTACGTCGGGGAAGTTGACTCAACACGGTTGTCGAATTACATAGGTCAAACCGTGGGAAATGGACTAGCACCACATGGAAGATCGACCAACGAAAGTGGTGGCACACTCTGAGCCCTGCGTTGTTGTCGTTGACGATGACGATGGGTTCCGCGAATCACTTGAACGACTCTTGCGCTCGGCCGGGCTGAAGGTCTTGGCGTTTGCGTCCGTCGCCGAGTTTACGGCTTCTGGGCCGCCGGACGCTCCTACATGCCTTGTGCTGGATGTGAGAATGCCGGGAAGAAGCGGACTAGAGTTTCAGCGAGATCTTGCCGCTGCAGGCGCGGCGCTCCCGATCATCTTTGTGACCGGCCACGGGGATATCCCCATGACCGTACAGGCAATGAAGGCAGGTGCCATTGAGTTTCTGACCAAGCCGTTCCGCGACCAGGAACTTCTTGATGCGGTAAATCATGGATTGGCCCGAGACCGCGCACGCCGCGAGAACGACGAATCCCTGAAGGGACTCCGGGCTCGCTTCGAAGAACTAACAGCGCGCGAACGTGCGATCCTCGTCGAGGTGGTCAAGGGACGGCTGAACAAGCAGATTGCCGCCGACCTGGGCATCACTGAAACTACGGTGAAAGTTCATCGAAGCAACATGATGCGCAAATTCGGAGCATCGTCGCTCCCTGAGCTTTGCCGAATGGTCGACAAACTTGATCTGTTGCCAAAGAAGCCGGAGTCGTCGTGACGAGAACACAGAATCGACGTTTTTCCATTCAGCCGGTCGCCTGCGCCTAAACCATGGCTTAGAGAATCGCTTTCGCTACGGCGGTACACTGTGCTAACAGAGCGGAGCTGGATAGTGCCGCCAGGCACATTGCAGAACTGCATGCTACGCACCGGAAGCTGCCGTGCCAAAGCCGATCCTCATTTCCGTTGTTGATGACGACGAGTCCTTTCGGCACTCTCTGCGAAGGCTCCTTAAGTCGTATGGATATACCGTCGAGGTGTTCCCGTCTGCGGCAGCATTTCTCGCGTCTGACCAACTCGCTGCGACCGCCTGCCTCATCACTGACGTTCACATGCCGGCAATGACGGGCGCTGACCTCTACCAGAATCTGGTTGCGATGGGGTTCGCTATCCCGACCATCCTTATCACAGCCTATCCGGAAGATGGCGTCCGGCAACGCACGTTGAGTCAGGGAATCGCTTGCTATCTGCAAAAGCCGCTGGATGATGGCGCTTTGATCGACTGCATCCATCGCGCCCTTGCTCGCACAAGAACGCCTCGAGTTACGCCATGAATGCAAGCGACAGCGATTCAAATAGCGAATCTCTAGAAGTGTTGTGGGAAAGCGGTGAGAGGTTATTCTGCCGACTCGGGCGCGTGGAGACTGAAGACCTGCGGCATGCTTTTGTCTCTGTCATGACAGGTGCTCAACGCGCGACGCAGGAAACGATAACTCGCCTGGCACACGAATATGAGCTCAAGGACTACCTCGATGCGGGGTGGGCATTGTTGCCAGAGGAACTCGTGCGTGAGCCAGGTCGGACCATGCTGTTCGTTGGCTATTCGGGAGGCGAACCTCTTGACAGGCTGATTCGGCAACCCGTGGAAACTGGACGGTTTCTGCGACTGGCTGTGGCAATATCGGCTGCGCTCGGCAAGCTTCATGGGCGCGGGCTCATTCACAAGGATTTGAAGCCCGCAAATCTCATCCTCGAGGCCGAGACGGAGCGAGTCTGGCTGACCGGCTTCGGCATTGCGTCTCGCCTTTCTCGGGAACGGCAAGCTCCAGACCCGCCTGAATTCATCGCTGGAACGCTCGCCTATATGGCGCCCGAGCAAACGGGGCGAATGAATCGCTCGATCGATTCACGAAGTGATCTGTACTCGCTGGGGATCATCTTCTATGAAATGCTGACCGGCCGACTTCCGTTTACCGCGTCCGATCCAATGGAGTGGGTGCACTGTCATATCGCCCGGCAGCCGGTAAATCCCAGTGAGCGCTTGGCGAGTATCCCCGCGGCCGTCTCGTCCATCGTTATGAAATTGCTCTCCAAGACTGTAGAGGAGCGATACCAGTCGGCGGCGTGTGTAGAGCGCGACCTGCGCCGCTGCCTGTCCGAGTGGACCGCGTTGGGGCGCGTCTTCGACTTCGTGCCGGGACAACACGACACACCGGACCGTCTCATGATCCCAGAGAAACTCTACGGGAGGGGCTCGGAGGTCGACACGCTTCTCGCGGCATTCGACCGCGTTGTCGCTGGTGGGCGGGCCGAACTGATTCTTGTCTCTGGATACTCAGGCATCGGCAAGTCCGCAGTTGTCAATGAACTTCAGAAGCCGCTTGTCTCCCGCCGTGGATTGTTTGCGTCGGGCAAGTTCGACCAATACAAGCGCGACATTCCCTATGCCACGCTGGCGCAGGCCTTCCGGGCATTAATACGACTGCTCCTGAGCAAGAAAGAGGCTGAGCTCTGCGAATGGCGCGATGCCCTTCGCGAAGCGCTGGATCCGAACGCACAACTTATGGTCGAACTCGTCCCCGAGCTAAAGCACATTATTGGCGAACAACTGCCTGTGCCAGAACTCTCGGAACAGGACGCACACGCGCGCTTCCAGATGGTATTTCGGCGCTTTATCGGAGTATTCGCTCGGCCGGAACATCCACTTGCCCTTTTCCTCGACGATTTGCAATGGCTTGACGCGGCCACGCTAGATCTGCTTGAGGATCTGCTTACGCGTAATGATCTGAAGCATCTTCTGCTCGTTGGCGCATATCGGGACAACGAGGTGGGTGCAACCCACCCCTTAGCCCGTAAGCTCGAAGCGATTCGTAAGGGCGGAGGCGCGCTGCAGGAGATCGTCCTTGATCCTTTGGGCTACGATGACCTGGTTCAACTCCTTTCAGACTGCCTTCGTTGCGAACCAGGGCGCGTCGTGCCGTTAGCGCGATTAATCCACGAGAAAACGACCGGTAACCCTTTTTTCGCGATTCAGCTCATTTCTACCTTGGCCGAGGAGGGGCTGCTGGCGTTTGACTACGCTGTGGGGCAATGGTCGTGGGATGCGGACCTCATTGATGCCACGGGTTACACCGACAACGTTGTGGATCTGATGGTCGGTAAATTGAACCGCCTGCCGACTAATACACTGAGAATGCTTTGCCAGTTTGCCTGTCTCGGAAACAGCGCAGAGTTCCATACGATTCAGTTAGTATGCAAGGTATCAAATAGCGAATTACACGATGGACTGTGGGACGCCGTTCAAGCTGGACTGATCTTCCGCTCAAAAGATAGCTACCGCTTTCTTCACGACCGCGTCCAGGAGGCCGCCTATTCGTTGATCCTTGAGGGCGCCCGCGCGGAAACACACCTGCGCATTGGTATGCTTCTCGTTGAGTTCACGCCTGCGGGAGAACTGGAAGAGTCAATTTTCGAGGTGGTCAATCAGCTAAATCGCGGCGCTCATCTCGTCATGTCGGCGGAAAAACGGGAGAGCATTGCGGAGCTAAATCTAATCGCTGGTCGGCGAGCCAAGGTCTCCACCGCATACGACTCAGCGCTTAAATACCTTGCGGCAGGTCACAGCCTTCTTCGTAAGGAATCCTGGGACAGCAACTACACGCTCATGTTTTCCATTCAATCCCTGATGGCGGAGTGTGAACTCCTGACTGGGGATTCGTTGACCGCCGAAAGCCGGCTTTCGCAATTGGCCGACAGGGCCAGAAGTCGACATGACTATTGCGTCGCGACATTGTTGCGGATCAGGCTCTATGCCGCGATGGATGAAAATGACCAGGGGCTTGACGTCTTTCTAGAATGGCTACGCCGTGACGGCACCGTATGGTCGAAGCATCCGGCCAGCGACGACGCGATGGCGGAATACAAGCGTATCTGGGCGCTGCTCGGTGACCGGCGAATAGAGGATCTCGTTGACCTGCCTCTGATAAAGGATCCTGATGTTCTTGACACGCTGGATGTTTTCACCGAAGTGGTCACGACATCCTATTTCTTCGATGAAAACTTGTCGTCACTTGTCGTCTGTCACATGGTGACGCTCAGCCTGGAGCACGGAAACTGTGATGCGTCGTGTTTCGCCTATGTCTGGATGGCAATCGTTGCCGGGTCTCGCTTCGGCAACTATCGCGATGGGTTTCGGTTTGGCCAACTAGGATACGATCTGGTGGAGAAGCGAGGCTTGGTGCGCTACCAGGCTCGAACGTACTTGTGCGTTGGTGCACTCGTTATGCCGTGGACGAAACACCCCGCCAGCGGGCGAGCGTTGATGCGCCGTGCGTTTGATGCAGCACGCCGGGTTGGTGATGTCACCTTTTCCGGCTATAGCTGGAACACCTCTGTCACGATCTGCCTGGCAGTAGGAGATCATCTCGCAGATGTGCAGAGGGTGGCAGAAGAAGGCGTCGCGTTTGCTGGTAAGGCGGGCCTGGGTCTGGTAAGGGCTGCATGCAGCGCTCACCTTGCGCTGGTTAGAACGCTCCGAGGCTTGACGACGACTTTAGGGTGCATGGATCACGATGAAAAGCGTGAGCAAGCGACTGAACAGTATCTGGCGAGCAACCCCAATCTAAGACTTGCGGAGTTCTACTACTGGTGCCGAAAATTGCAGGCCCGATTTTTTGCGGGAGACCATGCGTCAGCCATTGTTGCGGCGCGAAACGCGCAGCGGCTTCTATGGACATCGACGTTGAATTTTGAAAGTGCAGAATTTCAGTTCTATGGCGGGCTCGCTCGAGCTGCAGCGTGGCATTACTCTTCCGAGGAGCAGAAGCAAGAGCACTTCGGAGCCCTCGCAGATCATCACAGGCAGTTGGAGGTCTGGGCGGAACATAACCCGGTCACGTTCGGTAACCGTGCAGCGGTCGTAGGAGCCGAGATTGCGCGGATCGAGGGGCGTGTACTGGACGCACAGGCTCTGTATGAGAAGGCTGCGCGCTCCGCTCAGGAACATGGCTTTGTCCACAACGAAGCCATCGCTAATGAGCTGGCCGGGAGATTTTATGCGGCGCGTGGTTTCGAGAGAATCGCGAACTTATATTTCCAGGATGCGCGAGTTTGCTACCTAAGGTGGGGTGCTGACGCTAAGGCTCGTCAGCTTGAACGGCTATGTCCACAACTCAGGGTAGGGAGCGCCGCTCCTGACCTGACTAGCACGATGCTGGCCTCCGTCGAGCAGGTTGACCTCGCGACCGTGCTCAACGTCTCGGAAGCCGTGTCCGGGGAAATCGTCTTTGAGAAGCTGATCGACAGGCTTGCACGTGCTGCCATTGAGCATGCCGGTGCGCAGCGGGGGTTGCTCATACTGCTCAGAGGAAGTGAATTCTGGATCGAAGCAGAGGTTTCGACCTGTACTGAAACGGTGGAGGTGAAACTTCGAAGTGCTCGTGTTACGGCATCAGATCTACCGGAGTCTGTCCTGCGCTACGTGGCCCGCACCAGGGAAAGCGTGCTGCTGCAAGATGCTTCTAATAGTGCGTTTCGCGATGATGCCTACATCGAGAAGCGACGCGCGCGATCAATACTCTGCATGCCCATACTCAAGCAGACAAAACTCCTTGGCGTGCTCTTTCTGGAAAACAATCTGTCGACGGATGTTTTCACTCCTGCCCGCATGGCGGTACTCAAGCTGCTTGCATCCGAGGCAGCTATCTCGATCGAAAATGCGCGGTTGTACCGCGAACTAGCGGAGCGTGAAGCCAGAAACCGTCGCCTCATAGATGCGAACATCATCGGGATCTTCATTTGGGATCTCGATGGCAGGATCGTCGAAGCGAATAGCGCCTTCCTCAGTATGCTGGGATACGAACGGGAGGATCTGTTGGAAGGGCGGATTCGTTTGACGGATCTTACGCCGTCGGAACTGCACATTCGCGAAAGCCAATCGTTGCTAGCGGAGCTCACAGCGACGGAGAAAGTAGAACCTTATGAGAGGGAGCTATACCGGAAGGACGGCGGTGGTGTTCCCGTGCTGATTGGGGGAGCGGGATTTGAAGAGGGGGCTTACCAAGGTGTTGCATTCGTGCTTGATCTCACAGAGCGCAAGCGCGCGGCGGACGCATTGCGGGAAGTGCAAGCAGAGTTGGCGCACGCGAATCGCTTGGCAACCATGGGGCAGCTCGCTGCTTCCATCGCCCACGAAGTCAATCAACCTATCGGAGCGGCAAGCAACAATGCACACGCAGCCCTTCGGTTTCTGGAGCGTGATCCGCCGGATTTTCAGGAGGTCCACGAGGCACTCGAATGTGTCGTTTCCGATACTTGCCGGGCGGGTGACATCATTGGCAGGATTCGCGATCAGGTACGAAAAGCGCCGCCTCGCGCCGAGCGCGTTGACGTGAACGACGCCATTGGCAACGTGATTGCGATAGTGCAGGGCGAACTGTCAAAGAACAGGGTTGCAGTCCACACGCGCCTAACCCAAAGTCTGCCGACTGTTCGGGGAGATCGACTTCAACTTCAGCAAGTGATGTTGAATTTGATCCTCAACGCAATCGAGGCGATGAGCGCGGTCGATCCTGAGGCACGGAACCTGGTTATTTCGACGGAAGTTAGCACGCTAGCGCAAGAGCTACTGGTCACTGTCGCCGACTCTGGGCCCGGCATCGCCGCTCGGGACCTGGAGCGGGTGTTCAATTCCTTCTACACCACAAAAGCTAGCGGCGTGGGAATCGGACTTTCGATCTGCCGCTCAATTATTGATGCCCATGGCGGACGCCTCTGGGCAGACGCCCACAAGCCGCTCGGTGCGGCTTTCAAGTTTACCCTACCCCCTCTCGCCTAAACCAAGGTTTAGACCATCGAGCCAACCGGCGACATCTCGGTCCGCTGTCGTTAGATCGACGGCGGTTTTTGGTGCAGCGATTAGATGGATCGATACCAAAAGGCTGACCTGATCCACCACGGCACAATTCAAGCCAACCGCCATGCAGTGCATGCTGACTCACGTGTGATGACCATGTTCGGTCACCCGCGATTGCAACCTCAGTCGCCACGGAGTTCGTCATGCAACAGACGCTGATAGCGAACGCAGCCAAGGTTGGTGTTATCGCAGATCTTGCACCCCACACAACGGTTGCCGAAGTCGAAGCCGTCGTCGCGGCTGCGGAACAAACACCGATTTTCGATTCGCTTATTCCAATCGGAGCGCACGTCTCGACGCCTCGGCGCTGGTACACCCACCACGGCATCTATGTAGGGGCTGGTCAGGTTGTCCACTATGCAGGCCTATCGTCGACGCTACGGTGCGGTCCGGTCACGAAAGTGAGCCTTGCCGAGTTCATGCACGGGCATCCGGTATGCGTGTGCCACGATGCGGATGTCGCTTACTCCAGTGAAGAGGTTGTATCCCGTGCCTGCTCACGTCTCGGCGAAGATGCATACGACGTGCTCCGCAATAACTGTGAGCACTTCTGTTCATGGTGTCTTACGGGGGCTGCCCGCAGTCGACAGGTTGAGCGCTGGCTACCCGGCACGCGAGCAGCGGAACTTGCCATTCGGCTTCTGTCCGGACTAACCGGCGGATGGGGGGCTTCCCGCGATGCGAACCCTCTGATGAACTGACTCACATGGACGGGAGACGAACATGGATCGACTGAAAGTACTTTCGGTGTTCAAGGCCATTGCCGACAATGGCAGTTTCGTCGGCGCCGCTTCTGCGCTTGACATTCCCACGTCGGCGGCCAGCAATGCAGTCCAGGACCTCGAGAAGCTCATTGGCGTGCGGCTATTGCACCGCACGACGCGTCGCCTCGCGTTTACCTCGGTCGGCGAGGAGGTCCTGCGACGTATAGAGGTGTTGCTGCAATCCTATGAGGAGCTCGCGTCTGTCGGGCAACTTAGCGTCAACGAGCCGATTGGCACGATTCGGATGGCCGCGACCGCATCGTTCGCCCGATACTACTTAGGGCCAGCGCTTGCTACCTTCCGTGTTCGGTACCCAAAGGTGGACGTCGATATCCAGTTATGCGAAGGAGCCGTTAGCGCGGTTCTGGAAGAGGTAGATCTCGCGCTGTGTCTCGCAGACGATTTGCGCGCCACACAAATCGCGCGCCCTCTGGGGAACGCAGAAGTGGGAATCTATGCAGCCCCTGATTATCTTGCAGACAGGGGCGAACCGACTCACCCATGGCAACTTGTGCAACACGACTGCCTTACGTTCAGAGCGGCTGGTCCTGGGGCCACCTGGTCGTTCGAGCCGTTAGATCACGGTGATCCATGCAAGGTGAATGTCAAGGGTGCATTGCACGCCAACCAGATCGAAGTGCTTGCTGACGCGGCGGCTCATGGCGCTGGCATCGCGATGCTACCCGCCTTTGTAGCTCGCGCGCCCGAGGTTCATGGTAAGTTGCAACGTATCCTGCGCGGTTGGCACGTCGCTCCGCTGTTACTGCAACTCGCCTATAGCTCACGTCGATACCAGCCTATGGCAGTTCGCAAGCTAATTGAGCATTTGATCGAAACCGTCGGTGCAGCTGTTGAGCATCGCACTGTCTCGCCGCTGCGTCCGGCAGGCGGCGAGGTGACTGCAGTGAAGGGGATTGACGACCTTGCAAACAAACGAGAGTCATGTTTCCCGCAGCATTCGGTAGACGACCGGCTCGCGACGGCCTAAGCGGTCTTCGCTATCCAGGCGCTTGCCGCAACAGACGCGCTTTTCAGCACTCCCTTGCCGCGGCATAAATTGTCATCTGGATCCAGCGGTACTACTCATATCTAAGTTACGTCACCGAAGACGAAGGGGGATGTGGCTGCCCTTTCGCCGCTGTGCTCGAGCGTGATTGTGAGGTACGTTAGCGGAAAATGCTAAGCGGGCAATTGCTCGTCGGTTCCCGCATTCTATTCCCGAAGGTCTGCTGGCCATTTCGCTCTCAAACCGTTGTGCCAGCGTTGCACCGCTTGACTCCATCCATTCCCCGTATTTTGGGCACCGTTGACCAGACGGTGCCGTTCTTGCGCTCTCCGTCGATGTCGGCCGCTGAACCATGGTTCAGTGCACTCAGCGATCCGATCAAGCATTACAAGCGATCGTTCAGAACTGTTGGCGTTGGGCTGAAAGACGTCGTTGGTGTCGATACCAACGGCCCAAACGACGCGGCTACCGCGCAATACAACCAAACCGCAATACACGGCATGCTGAGTCACAGGTTGTGAGCAGTTGCAGTTGCAACCGAATGCGACCACCTCGTTGCCAAGGAGATCTCCATGAGTCAGACACCCGATTTCAGTCGGCGTCTTTTTTGCGGAACTGCGGCGGCGGCCGCCGCCAGCACGTTATTTCTCGGTCTTACAGGAAGGGCCTACGCCATGATTTCAGCTGCACAACAGATCGGCACGGATGGGGTTGCTATCCGTCCTTTTAACGCTAAATTTCCAGACTCCGACCTCGCTGAATTGCGTCGTCGCATCACCGCGACACGATGGCCCGAACGAGAAACGGTTCCTGACGATTCGCAGGGAGTCCAGCTCGCGACGATTCAGGCGCTCGCGCAGTATTGGGGAAAGGACTACGACTGGCGCAAGGTGGAGGCGAGGCTGAATTCATACCCACAATACCTCACCGAGATTGATGGGCTGGATATTCACTTCCTTCACATCCGCTCGAAGCACTCGAACGCGATGCCGCTCATCGTCACGCACGGATGGCCAGGATCGATAATCGAACAGATGAAAATCATCGAACCGCTGACCAATCCCACGGCGCACGGTGGCAGCGCGTCGGATGCGTTTCACCTGGTGATCCCGTCGATGCCAGGCTACGGTTTCTCGGAAAAGCCGACCGCCCCCGGTTGGGACCCCCAGCACATAGCACGCGCGTGGGTCGTGCTCATGAAGCGGCTTGGGTACACAAAGTTCGTCGCTCAAGGCGGCGACTGGGGCGCCATCATAACCGAGCAAATGGCTGTGCAGGCGCCGCCGGAACTGCTTGGCATACACACCAACATGCCGGGCGTGATTCCTGACGATATCGATAAGGCTGCTTTCTCGGGTGCACCGGCGCCCTCGGGTCTTTCATCTGACGAAAAACTCGCCTACGACCGACTGCAATTCGTCTATCAGAAAGGCATTGGATACGGCTACCAGATGGGGCTACGTCCTCAGACGCTGTACGGCCTCGTGGACTCTCCGGTCGGGTTGGCAGGCTACTTCCTCGATCATGATCAACGCAGCTACCGGCTGATCTCCCGTGTCTTTGCAGGGCAGAGCGAAGGTCTGACACGCGATGACATCCTTGATAACGTCACCCTCACGTGGCTGACAAATACAGCGCTTTCCTCTGCTCGTCTTTATTGGGAGAACAAGCTCTCATATTTCGGCGTTAAGGGGATCAACATTCCCGTCGCCGTGAGCGTATTTCCCGACGAACTCTATCCGGCACCGCGGAGTTGGTCGCAGCGCGCGTATCCGAAGCTTATTCACTTCAACAAAGTTGACCGGGGCGGGCACTTCGCTGCATGGGAGCAGCCCATGCTTTTCTCAGAAGAGATTCGCGCTGGTTTCAGACCGCTGCGCACTGAATAGACCCGGGCGGGCTCCGCTTTTTGTTGGAGCCGTACGGAAACTACACCAAATGGCGTTGATAACGGGCGCTGCCGCGAAGCAAATCCAACGGCCCGCGACGGGTGCAACTGGCTATTGATCGCTAGGACGATCGGATCAGGGTCGCCGGGCGATTTTGCATGCGCTCACATGACAAGAGGAGAAAGACGACATGGAACAGTTCCTCGTCGATATACCAAATGACGTAATCGATGATCTGCGAGAGCGCCTGAAGCGCACGCGCTGGGCCGACGACTTCGCAAACGATGGGTGGCACTACGGAACCAATACCAGCTATCTGAAGGAGTTGGTCGCCTACTGGATCGACGGCTACGACTGGAAAAAGCATCAGGGCGCGATCAATGCCTATCCGCAGTTCCGTACGAACATCGACGGTGTGCCGATCCACTTTATGTACGTACGCGGCAAGGGGCCGAATCCGAAGCCCTTGATGCTTTCGCACGGGTGGCCCTGGACATTCTGGGAGTATCGAAAGGTGATCGGTCCACTCAGCGATCCCGGCGCACACGGCGGCAACCCAGAAGATGCATTCGATTTGGTGGTGCCATCTTTGCCGGGCTACGGATTTTCCACACCACTACGCAAACCCGGGGTCAACTTCTGGCGCACTTCCGGATTGTGGGTAGAGCTTATGAGTCGGTTAGGCTATCCACGGTTTGCTGCTCACGGCGCCGATTGGGGGGCGCTAATCACTGCTGACCTGGGTCATCGCTATCCCGATCGCGTGATAGGCGTCCATTTTCCGATGACCTTGCCGTTGGACCTCTTCAGTGGCGGGATGCCCGCACCAGAAGACTACGACGCAGACGAAGCGCCGCTGGCCGCGAGGCTGCAGAATTTTTTCGCTACTGAGGTGGCCTACTCGGCGCTGCAAAGTACCAAGCCGCAGACGATCACAGCAGCCCTCAACGACTCACCTGTAGGGTTGGCCGCATGGATACTCGAGAAGCTCCGGGGCTGGAGCGATTGCGGCGGAGATGTAGAAACCCGCTTCGACAAAGATGATCTGCTTACAACAATCACGATCTACTGGGTGACCCAAAGCTACGGCACGTCGGCGCGGTACTACTACGAGGCTGCGCACAATCCCTGGACGCCGGTGCATGACCGGATGCCAGTAGTCGAGGCTCCGGTAGGCATCTCGGTGCTGCCGGAGGAGATATGCAGCGCTCCGCGCCGCTGGGCGGGCCGCTACTACAACCTCCAACAGATGAGACAACACGCGAGCGGCGGCCATTTCGGGGCGTGGGAAGAACCACAAGCCATCGTCACGGATATACGTGACTTCTTCCGAAAATTGAAATGAATAAATGTTTTGGTCCTTCTGCACGGTGGGATTTCCAGGCACATTTCTGGTTTGAACGGAGATTCATTTGAAAGCAACTCGACTCATGGCGGCACTGGTTGTTATTGGAAGCAGCCTTGTGCACGTGGTACAGGCACAGACGCCGCAAACCGCGCGTACCGAGCTGACCCGTCAAGATCTGGGAGACTCGGTACATGAGGTCGTCCAGACACGCGTCAACTTTTCACCGGGGGCCGCATTTCCGGCGCATTCGCACCATGGCGTAGAAGTCGCCTATGTATTGGAGGGTACGCTGGAATATCGGCTAGAAGGAAAAAATCCGATCACGCTTCGCGCCGGGCAGTCCTTGTTCATTCCGTCTGGGACGCATCATTCAGCGAGGAACGTTGGTGAGGGTGAGGCTTCGGAACTCGCCACGTACTTCGTCGAGAAAGGAAAACCACTCGTCGAACTGGCCAAATAAGGAAAGACGTGCGGCAATGCCGCTGCAAGACGAGAAGGTAGTTTTGCGTCTCGTGACTCACCTGGGATCGGAGTAGACGACTGTCGATTTTGCAGCGCTTGTTTTACCCACCGCTAAAGCGGGCAGCCCAGCGAGAGCGATATCCGGTTTCGAGCCGGGCAGTACGGAAAACGGCCGATCGGGTTGTGCATCCTGACTGTCTGGAACGATGGTAAGAACCGTTCGCGTGAAGCTAACTCGGTCGTTCGAAAAATCGGTGCGATAGATTAGGAGCTCATATGGATTTCCAGAATCATATCGACCGCGAAGCGTATCGCCGCTTCGCAGCCGAAAACGGGACGAGTGTGCGAACGGCGTTTTTCATTGGCGCCGTGACCGGGCTCTGGGCTGTCCTCATAGTGCTAATGGCGCTAAGGATATGGGGGATATGAATTCTAGACGCGCGATCCGCTTGTCGTTCGAAGCGACGTGCTGTAGAGTTGCACGCCCCGCAAGGGACGCAACGAAACGACCGTCTCATGTAACCTGTTGCCGGCTGCACCGAGCGGCCCCGAGCGCAGACCTGTTCCGACGGTTGTACCGAAATGCCACCCGTATATGACGTCGAGCGCACCGGCCTGCTGCTGCTCGGCCCGGCCAACGACTTTCTCTCCGGTGGAGGCAAGCTCTCTGTCAAGTTGTGCGACTTCTCGGCGGCTGTGCGGCTGCTCGAGAACGTGCGCACTACGGTTGAGGTCGTGCGCGAGCGCGAGATCCACGTGCTCTATGTGTCTCATCGCCGCTGGCAGCCTCGTGACTAAAGGACACTCCAATCCGACCCAGCGTCTCGTGCAGAAACGCCAGACGTTTGCACGGGGGACGTGAAGCATCAAGGCAGCGCCGGTGACGGGCGGATTGCAGCAGGTGGCGAGCCATAGCGTCCATGGGAGGGCCAGTCAGTTCTCTTCGAGATCGACGGTGCACGCATGCGCGAAACGCCGCTGTTCTCGAAGGAGCTGCTTGGGCCCGTGGCGCCGCTCGTGCGCGTGAAGGAAAAGGCGCAACTGGTTGCCATTGCCCGGTAGTGCCGGGGGCGGTTCTCGGCGACGTTGCCGATCAAACCGGTCGATCATGCCCTTGCGGTTCGCCTGCCGCCAATTCTCGAGCGGTGTACTGGGCGCATCGTCGTGAATGCATTCGCGCACCAGCAGGAGGTATCTCATGCGTCGATTCATGGCGGTCCGCTTCCTGCCACGTCGGGCAGCTGTTTCACCTCGGTTGGGATGAGTTCGATCGAGCGCTCCATACGACCGGTGTGCTATCAGTGCTTCTCTGATGAACTGCTGCCCGCGGCGCTGAAACGCTGGAATATGCTTGGTCTCTGGCATGTCACGGACGGTGATCTGTTCAGGGACCGATCAACGTAATCCGCGTCGGTCAAATGACGGACGCGAGTAGGAATAAGTATGCAAAGACCATGCGCTCACGTTCCCCCACCAGATTCATTACCTGTTCGATAAAGAGCGACACCGCACGGCGGAAACCGGCGCTAGACGAGTAGCGCCAGTCGGACCCGTTAGCGTCTCCCTAATGGCCAGGTAGAGAACTTGGCGGCCCAAGGGAGGCCGAGGGTGCCTGCGATTGTGTACTGTCGACTATGGCTGCGCTATGCGGGCTCCCGGTACAAAGCGCAAAGCTTGTTGCCATCTGGGTCGCGGAGATACGCAAGATACAAACGACCAGACGACGCGCCACGCATGCCGGGAGGAGCTTCGACCGATGTGCCGCAATTGGTGATTCCAGCGGCATGCCAACGATCGACTTGTTCGATCGATTCGCACGCAAAGCCGATTGTGCCACCGTTGGCATGGCTTGCTGGCAGCCGATTGAGCGGCTCGGTGATGATGAAAATTCCTGTGTCGGTGCGATACACATAGCGCCGACGGTGTTCGTTGTCGTCGTTGACGCCTTCGTCGTAGCCGAGTGCCCCCAACACGGCGTCGTAGAACTGCTTCGCTTTTTCGAGGTCGTTTGTGCCGACCGCCACGTGACTGAACATTGCTTGCATTCTCCTGGTTCAAAGATGATTGGATATGGGCATGCTGAATACGAACCCTCGCGCACAGCCGCCTTATCATAATACTTGATCGCGCACTATATAATCGTGTACGATATATGTATGAAGAAAAAGGAGAGGGGTCAGTCGGGTTCAGCCAGTCTTAGCTGGCTGGGGCGGTTCAAATTCATTCGCAGCTTCGAGATAGCCTTCTGTACCTCTGCGAACGCGCCAGGCTCGAGACCGGTCGCCTTAACGAGGTCCTTGCTCAGTGCTCTTTCACGAAGTTGTCGGCCACTTCGTGTGAGGCTGACTAGGACGCGACGTTCGTCCTTGGGATCGCGCTGTCTTTCCAGATAGCCCATAAGTTGAAGTCTTTTCAGTATTGGCGTTAGAGTGTTGGTTTCGAGAAACAGCTTCTCTCCCAGGTCGCCGACGGTCTGAGGAGATGCTTCCCAAAGCGCAACGATTGTGATGTATTGAGGGTAGGTGAGGCCCAGCTCGTCAAGGATCGGACGATAGACTTTGCCGAAAGCGAGATTCGCCGAATAAATTGTAAAACAGAGGGATTCGGAAAGCCTTGCGGGCGTCACGAGCGGTTGGTCTTTAGATCTCATCTGCATCATCTTCGAAAACTGTGGAGTCCGACGAGTTGCTGGTTCGGACATCCAGACCGTTCAACATCTCGAATACATGCCGCGTATATATGAGCGGACCCATGGACGGTCCGTTGGCCCGTGACAGGGTGTGCACTATTTAACCCTGGGCAGGGAGAAAACTATTTGGAACATTTACATCGTTAGGCCACAGGTCGTCAACCGATGGATTTTATATTGCGACCGTACAATAACCACTCGCGGACACGACGCGGCGGCTGCGAGCGACGAGGGGGCGACGCGCCGACCAACCTGTTTTCCATGGTCTACCTTGCTGATTGAGTCGTTGATTCAGGTTAAAGAGAGAGAGGAAGTTGTTTAATCGTAAGCATATAGATCGTATGCGATATATGGTGTGTGTCAACGCGTGTTTTGTCAATAGCCTCGAAGCAACTAGCGCATGAACTACTTATCGGCTTAGGCAAACGATACCTATGACCATCTGCCTGGTGTCTCCTGCTTTGGGAGCTACGGGGGTCGTCAGATTTCAGAGAGAGACTTTTCCAATGGAGAAGCCCATGGTCCAAGACCACGGGCTCTCGCAATGCGAGGCTGCACTGGATGGCAGGTGGACAAAGCAGCCACCGCCTGGTCCGCTCTGCGCAGCCTCACATACGGAAGTAATCAGGTAGTTCCGAGATTCGCGTTGCGCAATGACCTGAAGCCGGCGCGCACCTCACTTGCAAAAATATTCGGCTCTTCCCACGCCGCGAAATGACCGCCTTTATCGAGTTTGTTGAAGTAGACGAGGTTGGGATAGGCGCGCTCCGCCCAAGTCCTCGGCGCCTGATAGAGCTCGTCGGGAAATGCACTTACGGCAACTGGAATCTTGACCCCTTTGGGGCCAAAGAAGGTGAACTTGTTCTCCCAGTAGAGTCTTGCGGAGGAAATCGCCGTGCCAGTCAGCCAGTAAAGTGTGATGTTGTCGAGGATGTCGTGTCGGGAAATGTTGCCGTAGGATTGGCCAGCAAAGAGATGTGCAATGCGGGCGTAGCTCCATGCATCGTGATCGAGCAGATAGCCGGCCAAGCCCACAGGAGAGTCGACGATTCCGTAAAGAGTTTGCGGACGCAGACCCATCTGATAGGCATAGCCAACGCCCTTCGAATAGACGAAGACGAGCCGCTCGTATGCTGCTTTTTCATCGATCGATAGCCCTGCCGGTAGGGGGGTGCCTGCGAGCGCCGCCTTATCGATGTCCGCAGGAACCACGCCTGGCATATTGCTGTGAATGCCTAGCAATTCCGGGTGACCCTGACTGGCCATCACGTCCGTGATGATCGCGCCCCAGTCGCCACCCGATGCTACAAACTGCGTGTATCCTAGGCGCCTCATCAGTTCGACCCATGCACGGGCAATGTGAGCGGGATCCCAGCCAGTTGTGGTCGGTCGGCCCGAAAAGCCATAGCCTGGCATCGATGGAATTACCAGATCAAATGCGTCTGAAGCGTCACCACCATGCGCCGTGGGATTGGTCAGCGGGTCGATGATCTTCAACTCCTCGATCACTGACCCCGGCCATCCGTGGGTGACGATTAGAGGCAACGCGTTCTTGTGTTTCGAGCGGACGTGGATGAAATGGATATCTACGCCATCAATTTCCGTCACGAACTGCGGCAAACTGTTAAGTTTGGCCTCCACCTTCCGCCAGTCATATTCTGTCGCCCAATAACGTGCGACAGCCTGAATTGTGGCGAGTTGTACGCCTTGAGAGGCGTCCTGGACGGTTTCATGTTCGGGCCACTTCGTTGCCCTGATGCGGCGACGCAAGTCGACAAGTTCCGCGTCCGCGACACTCACGCGAAATGGGCGAATTGCCGACTTATCTGCGTCCGAGCCTTGTGCGCCGTGAGTTTTCGCCTTACCTTCTTCAGAAAATCCGAACATGCCGAGTGACCCAGCGGTAATGGTTGTCAACGCGGCAGCGTTGAAGCGACGTCGAGTGATTCCGTTTTCCATATGTAATGCTTAGAAATATGATTGGTGTCGAGAAGCTTGTGCAACTCTGATCCAGCTTGAGCAACGCTACTAGAAGGCGGGTCCGACATTGAGAGACTGATACCTCAACCGGGTTCGTCTAATAATTGGTGCGACGTCGGCCTCGTGCATCGGCTCACGTGGTAGCTTCCATTCCTGCCGAACGAAGTGGCAGCTGTATCCGTCGGGATTGCGTTCCAGATAGCCCTGATGTTCTGGCTCAGCCTCCCAGAATTCGCGCGCTGGCACAATCTGGGTGATAACCGTTCCGGGCCATAGGCCGGACGCGTCGATTTCAACCACCGTGTCAGCTGCTGCCGCCTTTTGCTCTTCGCTAAGATAGAAGATTGCGGAGCGGTAGCTGGGCCCGATATCATTGCCTTGCTGGTTAGCGGTCGTCGGATCGTGTATCTGAAAAAAGAACGCCAGAATCTGACGGTAAGTAATCTGTCGCTTGTCGAATACGACCTCCACGGCTTCCGCATGCGTGCCGTGATCGAGGTAAGTAGCATTAGGCGTGGAGCCGCCGGTGTAGCCCACGCGCGTTGAGATTACGCCCGGAAAGCGCCGCAATAGCGCTTCCATGCCCCAGAAGCACCCACCAGCCAGAATGGCAGTATCAGTTTCCGTCATCATTTCAATCCTTTTCGTTGTCGATGACCGCATTTACAGCAGCCAGTCCTTGCCCTGTGTGGCACGTGATCCGCCCCAAGTCGCAATTACCGTGGCGTCCTGATGACGAGCCTGTTGTTCACAGAGGTCACGCCTTCGACCCTCTGCGTGGCATACCCGGCAAGTGCGACTTGATCATCGCTGACGCAATTGCCGGTAAGCGTGATCGACCCATCGACGGCTTTGACATAGATATTGGCGGGGCTCAGTCCTTTGGTACGCGCAAGCACATAACGCACCTTCTTTACGAGTGCGTGGTTTGCGGCCTTTTGCGCCTTGAGGGACGCCGGCCCGGCAGCCGTCGTCGGATCGACTGCCGACGCGGCCTCTTGTGCCTGGGCGCCCATAGCTAGCGTGAGCACGAATACAACAACTGTTGATTTGATGACACTGGTCAACTCGAGTTTGCTTTTTGTTGTGCGGGTGAGTGCGATGTTCATGACTAGATCTCCTCAGAAAATTACCCGACTATTCCGGGTTGGCTTATACGTCGCATGCGAGGTAATCGCATGCGTTAAAGGATGGAGGAAAGATTGGCTGATGTCAATAGCATGCAATCTAATCGCATGCGATAGTCGTGATTCTGGTGAATGAACTACGGGTGTCGATCGATATAGTCTTTGCCGCTTTTCGTGGTAATCGGTAGCCGGCATCGCGGCTGAAACACCGCGTGTATCCGTGCGAGAGACGGGCGGATGCTTAGGTGTTGCTCAGAATGTGGGCCGCATATAGTTCCGGCATGCTGACTTGGTTGCGCCCTATATCAGCCTCAAAGGCAAGTTGCTCGTGCGTGCGGTAGTTGCTTGTAAGTTTCTTGATTCAGACTGAGAACATCCTTCCGCTGCAGTCGGCGGTGTTTGGTACGGACGTGTGCGTGAGAGCGGAGCGGTGAACACTGGGGAACATGCTCGTCCTGTGCGTGAACAGGACCGGGGCGAGCAAGGTCCCTAAATCTGGATGGATCTGACGTCGGGCGCAGGTTCGTGGACTATATCCTTGACGGGCCCGCTACAGCTCGTGGGACTGCAGTGGTGAGTACGCGGACCTCGCGGCCGATTGAGAAGTGGTCGCTCGAGCCACTCAGCGAGATCCTCGTTGCTGCGCTCAATTGTTTCGTGCAGACCGGATTGTGCGGACGACATTGCGTAACTTGTTGGGTACTGGGGCGTTTGAAATTTACCCACGTCAACGTTCATTCAACCGGCAGCCGCAGCAGCACAAATGTATCCATCCAGGCGTCTTCCAATTGTCGAAACTCGCCGTCAAGCAAGGGGATACACACCCACTACGACAACCTGAAGATTGCACGCAACGGACCTCATGCAGTCATCGAGGCTGCCTATAGGGCACTCAGCCAGCAATACCATCCGGACAAAAACAGTCCTCCTGAGGCGGCACGCATCACAAAGATTCTCAATGAGTGCGTGGGCCCCGCGCTGTCGCCTCTTACCACCTACCTGCAGGCAGCGTCCCGGAGACGGAAGTGCCCTGACGACAAGCGTCGCCCTTCGTAGGGCGCGGTGCATGGATAGCGCCCGGCGGCAGTCCGCGTCGCAATTCTTCGTCTGCGAGCGCTCGGTGACCACCCTCAACTCTGCCTTACCACCAGATGCGAGGGGCGCGGCAGGTCGTACCGATCGTCCCGCCATTGGCATGGGTAGCCGGCAGACCATCAAGCGGCTGGGTGACAATCAAAAAACCCCGTTTCCGCACGATAGTCATAGCGCCTGCGCCGCTCGTTTTCATCGCTGATACCTTCGCCGTAGCCGAGAGCCCCGAGCACAGCATCGTAGAAACGCTTTGCTTTTCCCAGGTCGTTGGGGTCGACCAATACATGACTGAACATTGTCTACTTCGCTGGAAAATGATGCTTATCCCACCCCATCTGTGACCTTCGCGCGTGAGGGACGACGACGCGCGAGAGGCCAGTGCCGGAGGGATACGCGATCTAGTGACGCGCGAACAGGTCTTCGCGCGACGTCGCGGCAGCATGGCTGCCTGCCCGTGAGAATCCAGCGGCTATACCGCCATACATTTCTCGCGTGTACGTAGCGTCGTCGCGCTCGGCGGCGAGAGTTTGCACGCCCTGACCGCGTTGCGAATCGGTGGCGCCAACCGATGGTCGGGAGAAGGGGATAGGTCCATAGCAACTGGCGAATGCGGGGGCGCCTATGGGGGCCGAAAAAACGACGATCAGTGCAGCGATAGGTCTGGTCTTCACGATGGATATTCCGTAAGAGATGCTCGGTGAGACGCGCCGTTTTGCCGGATCACGCCGTCATGACGTTCACGACGATGTCGATGTTGCCGTGCACAGCCTTCGAGTAAGGGCAGATCTGATGCGCAGAGTGCACGATGGCTTCGGCGAGGTCCTGTGCGACACCGGGCATGCGAACGTTGAACCGGGCCTGTATGAAATACTCGCTGCGGGTTTTTCCTAGATCGACCTCGACGTCAACGGAAAGGTCCGGGGGAAGCTCCACTTTCTTCGACATCGCCGCGAGGCCTAGCGCGCCCGTGTAGCAGGCCGACCAGGCGCCAGCGAACAACTGCTCCGCGGTTGGATGCATCTGAATCGCTGTGAAAGCAATGTCGTTGGCAGCGTTGCCGGGGGTTGAGAGTCGAATGTCGATACGTTCATCGCCGCGGGGAGCGCCTTCGCGGTAGCTGGTAGTCGTATAAGTTTTGCCCGTGAGTAGCACGGTCTGGATCTTGGTGATCATTGCGAAATCCTCATCGGTTAGCCCAGTTTTCTGTGCGTGGGCACTCGCCGTGCCACGTGCCATTGCCAGCGCGCTGGGGCGTAGATCGCGCCGGAATCGGGTCGAGCGCCATCAATCCGTATGCACCCTGACCCATCTCACAGATGGGCCTCAGCAAACGGCAATTGGCGAGCTCAGGGATTGGTGTGGTTCAGGCCGGTATCATCGCGTTGTAGACCGCGTCTTCATAGGCTTGGGATAGCAGGTCTTCAATTCCAAAGAAATCGCTCATGTTTTCTCCTCTCTGAATCCAGTGAAGTGCTCCACAGCGATCGCAAGCGGAGAATGGCGCGCGGCACAGGTGAAACAGGGGCGCTTCGTCGAACTCGTGTGAGACCCGGGGTGCCGTCGAGAGACTAACTGCGCTAATGGTTGGCGTCTGTTGCATGGCGAACTCCTTGGCAACCAGTGGTTGCGTTCGGGGTGAATGCAAATCTTCACTACCCTGGAGTGAGCATGCGGCGCGCGGCGGTTGGTTTGTATTGCGCCGTGGTTGATCGGGGCGACCTCTTGGTATCGAATCGCGCAATTGCCGTGCGTGAAACGCGGCCGGTCTGCACCCAACGGGCCGGGAGGATACGCACATGGTTGGGCCATCTGAACCTTGGTTCAGGAGTGGGTTGGCGATGTGAATCTGGGAACTGCACCGCGACGACCGATCGGCGCCTACCCTTGATCTTTCGCCGCCGGCATCGGCCGTCCGCTATCATGCGGCGCTCACGCAGTGCGCAGAATCGCGAACCTTGGTTGGATGGTCGTCTCTTCGCCAGCTAATCACAGGCGATTACTTGTGTGTTATTGACGCCGCCAGATCTCTCTGGAAATTACTCGCAGGCGGTAATTTCGATTGCGAAATAAATTGATCGTCGCAATGCAGACTAACAATTGTCTTGAGGTGATTCAACATGAAGACCAGATTCAGCTCTCGTCAGCATCTGGAACTCTTCTTCCCGATCCACGTCCAACGACGTCGAACCTTCGGGGCAATGACCTTGGGCGGTGCTACTGTTCGGCAATCTTCTAATTCGGCTGTGAGCAGAAGCAATAGGCCGACAACACGGTGGCCGATGCTGACGCGTCGGGCCTCTCACGGCACAACGTCGTGACCGAGATCGTTACGGCTCAAACGGTCTGGGAAGCCGGGCTGGAACACCAGGGCTAACCGGAGAACAATCTCGACCGATACACGTGCCACATCATTCGGTCAGACTGGAAAGTGCTTGAGGGCAGATAAGGATGCGGTCAATGCCAACGATTGAAGGTCGCCGAGGTCATTCGGATTGCAACAACCTCAGCGCCTCTATTGCATGGCCCCGATGTTCGCTGGCGTTCGATCGCCGGAGGCCATCGTCCTGCACTAAGTGCGTCCGCCGGCGCTTGACTGGCACGATTCGCGAAATCTTACTCTCACGTAAAGCGCATACGGTGATCGACGGATTGGCTGCATGACCGAGCCTACAATCACCTTGAACCGAGCTATTTTTCACAAGCCGCGGCTGCGTTCAATCCGACGTTTTTAGTACCGGATAATCCGTGTAGCCGGTTTCCCCTTCGGCGTAGTACGTCGTTGGATCGGGCTGATTCAATGGTGCGTCGAGTTCGAAGCGACGTGGTAAGTCCGGGTTGGCAATAAACAGCTGGCCCCATGCAACGGCATCCGCTTCGCCTGTGTCGAGTACCTGTTGCGCCGTTTCCCGGGTGAATTTCTCGTTCGCGATGTAGGGACCGCCGAACGCGGCTTTCAGTTGCGGCCCCAGACGCTTGTCGCCGAGCGATTCGCGAGCGGCAATAAATGCGATCTTGCGCTTGCCAAGTTCTCGCGCGACATAGCCGAAAGTGGCCACTGGGTCGGAATCGCCCATCGTACCCAGGTCGCCGCGCGGCGCGAGGTGCATGCCGACGCGATTAGCGCCCCACACCTCGATACATGCATCGGTCACTTCGAGCAGCAGGCGGGCGCGGTATTCGATTGAGCCGCCGTACGCGTCAGTGCGATGGTTTGTGCTGTCCTGCAGGAACTGATCGAGTAGATAGCCGTTCGCACCGTGCACTTCGACGCCGTCGAAACCGGCGGCCTTGGCGTTTTCGGCACCCGTGCGATAGGCATCGACGATGCCCGGGATTTCGGACAAATTCAGAGCGCGCGGCGTCACATATGGCCGCTGCGGGCGCAAGAAGCTCACGTGCCCCTGTGGTGCGATCGCGCTTGGTGCAACCGGCTGCTCTCCGTTTAGAAAGATCGGGTCCGACACACGGCCGACATGCCAAAGTTGCAGGAAGATCTTGCCGCCAGCGACGTGCACCGATTCGGTGACAAGCTTCCAGCCCGCGACCTGTTCGGGGGACCAGATGCCCGGCGTCGCGGCGTAGCCGACGCCTTGCGGCGTCACGGAGGTGGCTTCTGTAAGGATCAGCCCGGCAGAGGCGCGTTCGGTGTAGTACTTCGCCATAAGCGCGTTGGGCACGCGTTTGTCACCTGCGCGCTTACGGGTCACCGGGGCCATGATGATGCGGTTCGGCAACGTGAGGTCGCCAATCTGGAGGGGGTCAAAAAGAGTTGGCATAAGTGTTTTTTCCCTGACGGACACGTGGCCCGCAACAATGAAATGAATCCAGAGTGAAGAATGAGCGGACTGAAGTCCGGTCCTCACGCCAGCGGCCATCCATGAAAGACGTTGTTACGCGTCGCTGACTCCGGACGCGAAGATCGCAGGCGTCGTTGACATCACGGCCTAACCTGACGAGCACCCCGTCGCCGTTAGAGCGGCGTCGCGTCGTTCAGATAGATGCCCGCCGACAGCCCGGCCTTCACCTGCCGCGTGAACTCATCGGTGGACACTTCCTTTGCGCCGGCCTCGATCGCGTCGTACGCCTGGCGTACGACGTCGGCCGGTGTCGCCTTCGGCACTTCCAGCCCACGCGTCAGATCGGTATCGATAAAGCCGGCATGCAGCGCGACGACCTGCGTGTGTTGATCGCGCAGTGATTGGCGCAGGCCGTTGGTCAGTGCCCACGCTGCCGACTTCGACACGCCGTAGGCCGAGAGGATCGGCCGGTTCACCCAGCTTGCGACGGACAGGACGTTCAGGATCGCGCCGCCGCCGTTGCCGGCGAGGCTCCCTGCGAACGCCCGCGACATCGCCAGCATCCCGATCACGTTGGTTTCGAGGTGACTGCGCAACGCGTCGAGCGCGCCGTCATCCGCCAGGTTGCCCAACTGCGCAATGCCCGCGTTATTGATCAACAGCGTGACGTCGCGCGCCGCGTCGGCTGCCGCGGCCACGGCCGCCGGATCTGTCACGTCGAGCTTCACGGGCACGACTCCCGGCAGCGTCACGCTGGCCCGATCACGCGCACCCGCATAAACCTTCCGCGCCCCTCTTTCGATCGCCTGTTTCGCGAACTCCAGGCCTAGCCCACGGTTCGCGCCCGTCACGAAAACGACAGCACCTTCGATCTTCATAGTCTTTCCTTTCAAAAGATGAATCGCATGTGCGCCGGCTCGCTGCGCGTGAGATCCGTTGGAAACAAGGCTGCAGTTGCGTAGCGAACCGCTGCACCACCGAACGGCAGGTAACATCTGCCGCACAGCGGGTGCCAAAGAGACCGTCACTGAAGCAGGGTGTCGGTTGCATGGCGAACTCCTTGGACGCCCGTGGTTGCGCGCGTGTGTGACCGCGAATTCTTGCAACCCGGGAGTAAGCATCCGGCGCGTGCCAGTTGATTTGTAGTGCACCGTGGTCGATCGATTCAAGCCTCTGGTACCGATGCGTACGATTGCTGCATGCGAAACGCGCGCGGGCCGCAGCCAATGGATCAAGAGCCTGAGAAAATGGTTGATCTGTCTAAACCTTGGTTTAGAAGAGCCAGTCACGAAAATCAGATCCAGCCGCGCTGAGCACCGCACTTGGCTGTCTACGGCGGCTTAAGTACTCGTCAATGGTTGGTATAACTCGTCAATCAATCATGCTAGGCTGCGCGAACTGCTTCGCTATTGAATTTTCAGTGGATGCTTCAGCTTCACCAGCGGTCGTACGGAAATGAAGATCCGATATCACATTGGTCGATCACGAAATGCTCAGGGTTTTATCTTGAAACGCTAACCGTAGTATTGAAGTGGTCGAACGTACCCGCGTATTGGCGCGTTCACGACGAATCTAAGAAAGCAGAGGAAGCTCCTAGTGAGCGGCCTGCGAATTGCCGTGCGACATGAGTAGTGTGCTTCGTGCACGCGGACTGGCATTCGCAAAGTTCCATCAGGAACTGCTCGAAATAAGTTGACGTGCTTCCTCCCTCTCCGAGGCCGGCCAGACTAATGACAGCCGATTTAAACAGGACATGCGACCGGCCCGAAGCATGTTCCCCGTGCAGCTCGCCGACAGTGCCGAATTCAGCGCGTCACTATGGGCGAAAAAACGAATGCCGGTTTAAGTCTCCGATGACGCACGCATGGCTGAATGGCGGCTTCGGGGCTGTAGAGTGGCCGCGGAGGACGAGAGCAGGCAGACCGTAATACGATAGGACTGCTTAGTGTGTCACGAACGCAGACGGGGGCCTGCAGTGCTGTACTGAAGATGGGAGTAGGCCTCCCGAAGTCGGTTTTCAGGATCACGCACCGGTTTGCGTTCGACGACATGCCCAAGGCGTATGAGACGTTTTCGCAGGCGGCCAGCACGCAGGCGCTGAAGGTGATTGTCGAGATATGAGACGGTGGATTTTGATTTTATGTTTGCGAACATCGTAAAAATGTCGATAATTAGTATTATGTTAAATGTTGCACGATAGGCAAAGGCCAATCGAGATGACAGACCTTAGTTTTCGGATATATCCATTGACGCGCTTACCGGTGACCATAGCATCCAGCACTGGAGTCCGGCGTCTTTCCCGGAGTCAACCTTGTCCAAGAAGTATCTCCTGGACGTGGCGGTCACAACCAGCTTGCTCGCGCCACTCGCTCACGCGCAGCATTTCGTTACGCTGTACGGCCTGATCGACGCCGGTCTCATGTACACGAACAACGTGAAAAAAGGTACGAGCGCAGGTTCGCTCGTTCAGGCCACGAGCGGCAACACTAATGGCAGCCAGTTCGGTGTGCGCGGCAGCGAAGATCTCGACAGCGGCTTGAGTGCGGTGTTCGTGCTGGAAAGCGGTTTCAACATCCAGAACGGCAAGATGGGGCAGAACAATCGCTTCTTCGCGCGTCAGTCTTATGTGGGCGTCGATTTCGTTGCGCCTCTGTCGGAAGTGGCATCGACTTTCGGAAAGACCGGCTTTTCCCACCCGTTCGATAACGACAACCTCGACTACTCGGTCCGCATCAACAACGCCGTGAAGTTCAATAGTCCGGACATCGACGGCTTCAAGTTCGGTGGCGTCTATGCCTTCTCGAACAGCACCGACTTCAGTGCGAACCGCGCATACAGCGCGGGCGCGAGTTACGGCAACGGTCCGTTAAAACTGGCGGCCAGCTATCTCAAGATCAACGGCTCAAATAACACGAACACGAGCGGTGCGATCGAAACGGCGGAGTCCACGGCCAATGGCACGGCCGGATTCCTGCTCGGCGCCGACGTGCAGCGCGTGTCCGCCGCCGGTATCGACTACACACTGGGGCCGGCCGTGCTCGGCTTCGCGTATTCCCATAGCCAGTATCAGCACGAGGTCGTTCAGCTCGGCGTACGGCACGGTCCGCTTCGACAACTTCGAACTGAACGGTCGCTATGCGCTAATCTACGCTGAAGCTCGGCGTCACCTACACCTACACGGATGGCCATGTGACCAACGCCACGACCTATGGCGCCGACCCGAAGTGGAATCAGGTCAACGCACAGGTGATCTACTCGCTTTCGAAGCGAGCCGATATCTATGCCGAAGCCATGTACCAACATGTGTGCGGCAAGCAGTACGTCGCGTTCATTAACACGTCGGGCGGCGCGTCCTCTACCGCAAAGCAGATGGTCGCGACGGCCGGATTGCGCACCCGCTTCTGATGGCCTTGGCAACACGCCGGCATTGGATATCCGTTCCTACACAATCAGAAGTTATACTGAACATATTTTTGACCCGTGTGGAAACCTGGGCTGGGGCGCTCCAGACCCGTGTTCGACAAATGCTCAAAGCGGAAACCGGCATGATAGCTCCGGTGCGCTCCGAATTGCGCGCCCACACCCACCATGTCGCCAAACTGAAACGAAGACGAGAAGATACGGTCCGGCGTTTCACTCACGTGAGAAAGCAGTCTACCCCCCCAAGCCTGCTTCGACGAATGGCCGAATATAGCCGGAACTCTTGATAAAGCGAAACACCGGCGCTAGCTCGAACATCCCAGATGTTTGGATGCGAGTCCGGTTTCTCCTGGACATCCAAATAGGCGGCATGCGCCCCACTACGGTGAAATGATAGCCGCCAATTCCTCACCAACTCGGTCCCGGGATTCAAACAATGCCGAAATCGGCTTTGCGAACGTCGTGAGCCGCCCCGCCGCCGGCAAATTGAACACCCCATTGCTCCGCGTATGCAGACGTCGTGCTCGCGCACCACGGCGAACAGCACCACAAGCCAGGTCTTTCTTCTTTAAATTTTTGACAGCGTCAAGCATTCAAAGCCTACCCGAGTGACGCAATGGCCGCGTGCAGCAACGCGCTCGGCCTGCCCGAATACGCTCGGCCCGCTCTCGTTGCGCACGTCACCGGAGGCGGCGCGACGTTCCCACCGCCGCACTTCGGTGACATCGCGCAACTCGACGTCGAAGACGCGTTGTGCCATGCGGCGGCTGGACACCAGTACTCGCCGTTCGACGAAGCGGCCATTCGCATTGTCGACGGTCATCGCGGCTATCGGGGCGCGCCGGGCGTCGCAAAGCGTCTGAATCGCGCGCGGCGAGCGAATCGAGGAGGTTGATGGCAGCACGTCGCGCGGCATCCGCGCGCTCTAAGAGGCCGTCACCTGGGTAATCGGCTTCGGCGCGCGCAATCACGGGCATGCGCCACGTGTGCTCACGGGCAACGTGTCGCCGGACGGGCCGCGCCAACGATCTCGCGTAGCGCGCGAAGCGATCGACGCCCTGCTGATCGGTGAGCACCTTCGAAAAAAACTGAATGATGGCTGAATTCAGCCGCCATTCAACGCGCAGTCATTTTCCGGGCTTGATGACCACGGTGCGGGCGAGCCAGGCGACAAGCTGAGTGTTCTCGGCCACCTTGTCGATATGGATGCGCACCGGCACGCGTTGCGCTAGCCGCACCCAATTGTAGGTCGGATTCACATCGGCGGGCAGATCGCAGCTTTGCGGACTATCGTGATCGTAAATGTCGCTGGAGATGGTCTCGACGTGACGGTCGAACGTGGCGCCGCTCATGAGCCGCATTTCGGCCTTCTCGCCAAGCTTCACGCCGGGCAACTTGGTTTCCTCGAAATAGCCACAAACCCAGAAAGGAATTGCTATCGATCACTCCAGCCTCGGCTGCCCAATGACAGCGTAGTTGCCCTTTCAGACTTGCAGGTTCGGTACATAACCGTCAACCGGAGAAGCTACGCGCGTATGCTCAAGGTTGAGCTTCGCCACATCGAGTTGGGCGACCGCCTGATCGTATTGCGCTTGCGCGGCATTGGCGGCGGCCGAGGCATTCTCGCGGTTCTCCGTCGATACGACGTGGCTGTCCATCGACTTCAGGAACTGAAACAGCGGACCGGTGCCCGCGTAGCCGCCCATCGAAACGAGTGGGTTGACGTTCGGACAGAAGTCGGCCGTGGTCCACGTCGATATCGCGCGCGCCGCCACGCTTCAGCGCGCCGCGACCACGTCGGGCCGATGCCCGTTCAGCTCGGCTGGCACCGCACCGCCGAAGGCAAGCCCGCGAGCGCGGCGACGCGGTTCCTACCAGGCGCAATTTCTTCCGCAACCAAGTCAACCTGCGGCTCGTACTCCGGGAACGGGGTTTCAGCCTCGCCCATTTCGCGCTGCGTGCCAAGCCTTCCGGCAAAGCGTCCCCCATGTAAGCTCGGGCAGCATTTCCTGCTGGGCAAGCATCTGCTTTGCGATGTCGAGCAACGCATAGTTCATCGAAAGTTCGAACTCGCATGGATACTGCCCGACTACACGTCGCGCGCACTGGTCATCTACGCAATCTATCCTTCGCGCGGGGATACCGACGCGAAAGTCCGGCCTTGGGCGGTGATATTGCGGGAGCAACTACCTTCAACACGCATGAAGGATGTGTCCGAATTGCACAAGTTCTCCCGCGACTGAGATTGCACAGTGCGACGCCCTGGTCGATGGCCGACGAGATCTGGCAAACACCGACGTCAGCCCTCTTCCAGCACCCTCGCCAGGATCACTTCTTCGCAATTCATCGGTCGCAGGCCCCGCATGCAGGGTCGATACACGATATCGCCCCGCCTGACCCGCATCCCGCTCAAGATGCACCAGGTCGAGCGCCGCGCGTTACCGCGCTTCCACAGTTGCTCGCCATAGTGTCCGACGGTGGCGTCGCGCCAGCGCACCATGATGGAACACGCGGAAATTCGATCGACGATAGTGCAGTTGGCCAGATCGGTCGCCCCTCCTCCGGAACGCGCTGGAGGCGCTTTTTTCGCGGAATCTCGCCCATTATCGGGGCCACTCACCATGTACTTGTCTGCCCCGTCATCCGGCGAACACATCCGGCCGAGCAGCGCAACGGTGCTTTCCCACACATGCTCATTAGAGTTGTTCAATTTTCACCTCCGAGCCGCTCGACAAAACGACTCAGGCCAATGGGCGGTCTATACCATGCGCTTCCAGCACCGGCTTGCATGGAGCCATTTGCAGATGCAAGCTCTCAGCTGCCGAAATAGATATTGCAGAACGACACCGGACCGACACAGTCGTCCTTCTTGCCCTCTCGCCGATCGTGGTCAACGCGGCCGAAATTGTCCGCCGCCGGAGCCGTGTCGTTCTGCGCGGCGGTTTCGTTGGCCGCGGACGGCTGGGCATGGTTTCCCTGTGCATACGCAGCGGTAGCGAAAAGCGATATGGCGACCAAGAGGCATGGCATAACCTTCACGACTAAACTCCTTACGCGCAGCGTAACGTGCTGCGGTGCCCCGAACTATAGTTTACCGCCCCGCCCTGATTAAGTACCCGCAATGCAAGAGTCCCTTCCACACGCCCTGCGGGCAAACTCTGCCAAAAGCGCCGCCCCTCAAGGGAAATATAAGATTGCAAAAGGAAACACCTCCTGAACCGGGTCGTGCATTGCCTATCGGTTCTCTTAATAAGCATTGAGTCCGACATCGATATATCAATTGACTACCAATCTCACGGTAAAACAATTTATTCAACATCCCCTTTGCCTTTGCCTGTCTGAATCGATCGACGCGGCTGACGTTCACCATGGATATTGGAGTAGTCTGCTCCAGAAGCAGTAATTGATCTTTCCTTCAGCCCACAGGCCCCGACCGGCGGCGGCTCGCGACTTTCTCGATTGCGTCAGCGTATGTTCGCGCATCCATGGCCAATTCTGCATCCATGATTCGGCATTCCTTGCCACGACATAGTTCACGCGAACCGAATAGTGGTGAAATTTAATAAACGAAAACTTTATTCTCGCACATGCCGGTGCGAAATCAACGGCAGAATGCGCCTACTGGGTTCGCTCGCGTTGCGCATCATAAATTCACAACCATCAAGCAAAGGTCTATTGCCACACTGCGGCTATATGTAGCAGCTGTGAGCCCATACCATTACGTTCGTCTGGACGAGAAGGAAATCAGCCACGTGTTCGAGGTTTCTTTTTCAATTAACTGTCGACAAACAGAAATCCAGTTTTTTCGTTCTTCATTCCTGGTCGCAACGAGCAGGTTCGACGGGATCGATCGGCAGGAGACCTACGGTCAGACGGCAAACAACTTCCGCATAAACTACAGCGGGTGAGCACCTTGGCACAAATGAAACGACAAGCACTACCGGGACAGGAAAATTCTGGCCGCTCGCTAGCAGGATCCGGCAATGAACTCGATAGGGTCGACGTCCTCTTCATAGGAGGGGGGATCATGAGCGCGACGCTCGGCGTCCTGCTCCACGAACTCGAACCGCAGTGGTCGATGATAATGGCCGAGCGACTCGACTGCGTCGCAGCGGAGAGTTCGAACGGCTGGAACAATGCGGGCACCGGGCACACCGCTCTCGCCGAGCTCAACTACACGCCGCAGACCTCGAGCGGCGCAATAGACATCACAAAGGCCGTGCGCATCAGCGAGGATTTTCAGGTCTCGCGGCAGTTCTGGGCCTGGGGTGTCAGCCGCGGAATACTGAAGCAGCCGCGGTCGTTCATCAACACGACGCCGCACATGAGTTTCGTCTGGGGCGACGAGAACATTCGTTTCCTGAAGAATCGCTACGCTGCCTTGCAGCCCAATGCACTTTTTCACGGCATGAAATACTCGGAATCGCATGACGAGATCGCTCAGTGGGTTCCGCTAATGATGGAAGGCCGCGATCCCCGCCAGAAGGTTGCCGCGACGTGGTCGCCCGAGGGCACCGACGTGAACTTCGGCGAAGTCACACGTCAATACGTTCGCTACCTGAGCAGTCGGTCCAATTTCAATCTGCTGCTGAATAGCAATGTTCAGAAGATCGCGCGCAATAACGACGGCACGTGGCGCGTGACGCTGGAAGATACCCAATCGCGCGTGCAGACCGTCCAGGTCGATGCCCGGTTCGTTTTTGTGGGCGCTGGCGGCGGTTCCCTGCCGCTGTTGCAGAAATCCGGCATTCCCGAGGCGAAAGAGTACGGCGGCTTCCCAGTTGGCGGTTCGTTCCTCGTCGCGGACAACAGCGACATTGCGAACCGCCATTTCGCCAAGGCATACGGCAAAGCTTCAGTCGGCTCCCCGCCCATGTCGGTGCCGCACCTGGACACGCGTATTCTCGACGGAAAGAAAGCCATTCTGTTCGGACCGTTCGCCACGTTCTCGACGAAATTCCTGAAGAACGGCTCGTACAGCGACCTGCTCGCCAGCACGGGAATGAACAACCTCGTTCCAATGGTGCGTGTGGGACTTTCCGAGTTCTCGCTCATCAAGTATCTGGCCGGTCAAGTGACGCTCTCGGACGCCAACCGCCTCGAGGCATTGCAGGAATATCTTCCGCTTGCCCGCCAGGAGGACTGGCGGCTCTGGCAAGCCGGCCAGCGCGTGCAGATTATCAAGCGCGACAAGACGAAGGGCGGCGTGCTCAAGCTTGGCACCGAAATTGTCTGCTCGAAGGACGGAAGCATCGCGGGCCTGGTGGGCGCCTCCCCCGGCGCTTCGACTGCGGCTCCCATCATGCTGAGCCTGCTGGAAAGGGCCTTTCCGAGCAGGTTTCGAGCACCCGCTTGGCAGGCGAAGATCCACAAGATCATTCCGGGCTACGGCACGCAGCTCTCGTCGAACCACCCAGACAAGGCGCGCGAGTCATTGAAAGCGACGAGCGAAATTCTGCAATTGAGCGTGCCACCGGACCGTGTCGCGACGGAGCGCGATATGCCCGAAGCCCATGCTGACTATTCGAATGCGCGCGGCAGACGCGTCGAACTGGCGCACTGAACGCCGCGGCGGCGCCCGGTGCGTGTGGACTTTTAGCGGCATCGTGGGCTGGCGCAGCGAACGCCTCAATTGAAGAACCTCGACCTCTTCAGAGCCTGAACAGATTTGCATATGACCACCGCGAATCCTTCTGCATACGTCATCCTAGGTATCACCAGCAAGGGCAAGGCATTCCGGCCCAGCGACTGGTCCGAGCGCCTGGCCGGCGCCTTGTCGAGCTTCGGGCCGCGAGCGCGCGGCGTCAGAAAGGAAAACCTGCACCTGGGTTATTCGCTCTATATTTGCCCGATGATTATCGGCAACCTCAAGTGTGTCGTACTCGACGCCCGGCTGCGTGAGGTCGCGCCCTACGCCTTCGACTTCGTGCTGAAGTTCGCCCGGGACAATGATCACGTGGTGCAAAGCAAGGGGTAGTCAACTGCCGCTGCGCTGCCGCGTCGATCCGTCAAGGCAGCGCGATGTTCCGGTCCTTTCGGCTTCTGAGAGCGACCGCATTAATCAGATTGCTCCGCAGTCCTGATATTTTCAACTTTGAAGTCGATTTTACGCTGCA
>NZ_CAJMYY010000052.1:0-33425 GCF_905220185.1 Paraburkholderia sp. J11-2
CGTACGAATGCGATAAATAACCTTATGTTAAATTTGAAGCGTGACCACAGAGTCGGACAGAGCAGCGTGCGTTTATCCAGTTCGTCAGCGCGGCCGCGACAAAGTGTTTGTGGCGGCACATGTGCGTTTTGTTCCCCGTCTCTGATTGTGGGTGGGTCGCCTCCCACCGCAGTAGTTGTCACGGATTGGACCGTATCGGTTACGCGCAGCGCCGGACGTCACACCCGCGATTGTCACGGGCACGCGCCGTCCGTTCGCCGGGCCTGGACGGTACGTCCTGGCAGAGGAGGATCAGACCGGCGATGGCTCCGCTTGCGAATGGACCTCGAATACGGCAATGGCGCGGCGCTGGGCGGCCACCTGTTCGTTTAGCGAGGCCGCCGCATCTGCCGCTTGTTGCACTACCACCGCATTCTTGCGAATCACCTGGTCCATACGACTCACGGCCTCGTTGACCCGCCCGATCCCCCCGCGCTGTTCTTCTGACGCGTCGAAAATGTTGTCGTTGATCTCAACCACGCGTTTGATCGCGCCCCGAACGTCCACCATCGCCTGCAAGACGTGGCCAGAGTGCACGGCCCCGCCGGAAATCGCATCGGCCGAGACCCGGACCAGAACCTTGATCTCCTTCGCTGCGATAGCTGCGCGCTGCGCGAGGCTGCGGACTTCTCCGGCGACAACCGCGAAACCCCGCCCGTGCTCGCCTGCGCGCGCAGCCTCAACAGCCGCATTCAGCGCCAGAATGTTGGTCTGAAAAGCGATTCCTTCGATGAGCGCGGTAATCTCCACGATCTTCGCCGAGCTTGCGGAGATGTTGTCCATCGTACCTCTCATCTGCTCGACTGCGGCCATACTGGTATCGGCCGCAAGCGACGTCGCGTTGGCAAACTCCGCTGCCTGGCGCACATGATCCGAGTTACGTTGAACCGACAGGATCAGTTCATCCATACTTGCCGCCGTTTCCTCTAGCGACGCGGCTTGCCGCCTCACGCCTGCCGAGAGGTCGGTACTACCGTCGGCTATTTGACTGGACGCATTCATAATCGCGTCGCTTGAAACCTTGATCGTCAGAACGGTCCTTGCGAGATGCCTGTCCATCGCCCGGAGTGCCCGCAGCAACTGCCCGAACTCACCCCGCAAGCTGATTCCCTCGGCGTGACCCAGCCGGCCTTCGGCGATTCGCCGGGCTACGCCAAGTGCGACCTTCAACGGACTCGTAATCGCCCACACCAGCCAGGCGGACGCGGCGGTGGCTGCAGCTATGCCGAGACCGATTGCGCCAAGCACCGTCCGTCGCAATGCGTTGAACGTGGCGTTGCCCCGTTCAGCCAACCGCCGCGCCTGCATCGCGCTCAACGCGACGTCGCGGCCGATCGCGTCGGACACCGCATCGCCGGTTTCCGTGAGTTCATCGATCGTGAATGCTGCCATGTCCAGATTTCCAGCGCGTAGCACCGAGACAACGTCGTCCGACTGCGTTCGGAAAACTGAGAGTTCCTTCGCCACCCGATCAGCAAGTCGGCGCTCATCGGGCGTGGCAATCTTCGCTGGGTAATAGTCACGCCAGGCCAGATCGAGCCTTTGCTGCTCTTCGCCGATGCTTGCAACAAGTTCTGCGGCCCTGTCCTGGTCACGCAACGCCTGAATGTAACGCATCTGAAGGCGAATCTTCAGAGCCGCCGCCTGTACGGCGGCGAGATCTTCGATTGGCACAGTGCTCTCCGAATACATGCTGCCCATATCTGCGCTGAGCCGGGCGAGACCGCGAATGCCCATCACACCAATGGACGCCATCAACGCGACGCAAACGCCTAGCGCCAGCATGATCTTGAACCGGATAGTGCCTGTGAATGCCCTCATTGAACAAGTCCATATACTAAGGAACCCTTATAACCATAGTGCCTGGTCGACAGGCATACTGGCGATCCGATACTTCCACCGACGTCTTCCACACTATCTAGCGTAAACCCAGCGACACTCGCCCGCGCCGATCAGTTGTGCGCTGGGCGGCGCGATAATGTGCTGCATGCGCACGCTTTCCGTGTACACGCAGCCTATGAGCAATCAAGCTTTTTTGTTATAGGCACCACACCAACCTTTGGCCGCGACCTGTTTGCCGCCGAACATCGGGCACGGAGCGAACGCATCATTCGATTTACCTTGATAGAACGTGCAGTTACTACACACCTGACCCGCTGTGTACTTCGGATACTTCGCCTTGTCGACCTTTGTTGCGTCCGCCCTGTAGCCGAGCGCGAGCGACGCCGAATCGGCTTCCGACACCTTGGCCTGATCGGCAAAAGCAACACGGGACAGTGCTAGTCCCGAAGCAACAGCCGCGGTCGTCATCATAAAAGTACGGCGAGACTTCCTCATTCAAATACTCCTTCATTGTTACATCGCGTGCGACCAAGGCACAGGGTTATTGAGAATCTATGGCCCGAAAGTGAGCGACGATTGGCGTATGGACAGGATCAGGTTTTCAGCGCCCCAAAAATCTCGCTCAACATCGACTTCGCATCGCCGAACAGCATGCGATTGTTGTCCTTGTAGAAGAGCGGGTTGTCCACGCCGGCATAGCCTGAGGCCATGCTGCGCTTCATCACGATCGACGTCTTCGCCTTCCACACTTCGAGCACCGGCATGCCGGCGATCGGGCTCGCCGGGTCCTCCTGCGCCGCCGGGTTCACGATGTCGTTCGCGCCGATGACCATCGAAACGTCCGCCTCCGGGAAATCCGTGTTGATTTCGTCCATCTCGAGCACGATGTCGTACGGCACCTTTGCTTCGGCGAGCAGCACGTTCATGTGGCCCGGCATGCGGCCCGCCACCGGGTGGATCGCGAAGCGCACGTCGACGCCCTTCTCGCGCAGCAGCTTCGTGAGTTCGAAGACCGTGTGCTGGGCCTGCGCCACGGCCATGCCATAGCCGGGCACGATGATCACGCTCTTCGCATCGCGCAGCAGCTCGGCAGTTTCGGCGGCGCTCACCGCCACCACCTCGCCGGCCGGCTGCTGCGCGCCGCCGCCCGCAGTTGCGGGCACGCCCGCGCCACTGCCAAAGCCGCCAGCAATCACGCTGATGAAGTTGCGGTTCATCGCACGGCACATGATGTACGACAGGATCGCGCCCGACGAACCCACCAGCGCGCCGATCACGATCAGCAGGTCGTTGCCGAGCATGAAGCCGGTAGCCGCCGCCGCCCAGCCCGAATAGCTGTTGAGCATCGACACCACCACGGGCATGTCGGCGCCGCCGATCGCCATCACCATGTGCACACCGAACAGCAGCGAAATCACCGTCATCACGACGAGCGGCAGCATGCCGTCCTGAATCGTCTCTGCATGCAGGAACGCGCGACCGAAGTAGATCACAATCAGCAGCGCGGCCAGGTTCAGCCAGTGTCGTGCCGGCAGCAGCAGCGGTTTGCCGCCGATCTTGCCCGACAGCTTGCCGAACGCAATGACCGAGCCCGCGAAGGTCACTGCACCGATCAGGATGCCTACATAAATCTCGACTTCGTGGATGGCCTTTTCGGCGCCGGTGAATTGCACCGACGTATCGATGTAGCTGGCGAAGCCCACGAGGCACGCCGCCAGGCCAACCAGGCTGTGCATCAGCGCGACCAGTTCGGGCATCTGCGTCATCTGCACTTTCTTCGCGGCGAACAGGCCGACGGCGCCGCCGACGACCAGCGCGGCGACAACGTACGGAATGCCTTCGGCCGACACGCGCGGACCGAGTACGGTTGCCAGCACCGCGATGAGCATGCCGATCATGCCGAGCAGGTTGCCGCGGCGCGCGGTCTCGGGATTGGCCAGGCCGCCAAGGCTCAGGATGAAGAGAATCGCCGCGCCGATATAGGAGACGGTAGTCAGGTTGGAAGTCATTGTTATCGTCCCCTTATTTGCGGAACATCGCCAGCATGCGGCGCGTCACTGCGAAGCCACCGAACATGTTGACGGCCGTGAGTGCCAGCGCGCCCACCGCCAGGCCCAGGATCAGACCCGATGGCCGGTCACCCGCCGCGGAACCGCCCAGCGGCGGCGCGACCTGCACCAGCGCACCGATGGCGATGATCGACGAGATCGCGTTGGTCACGCTCATCAGCGGCGTGTGCAGCGACGGCGTGACGTTCCAGATCACCATGTAGCCGACGAAACAGGCCAGGACGAATACCGTGAAGTGCGAGAGGAACGTGGCTGGCGCAAACAGCCCGACCATCAGGAAGGCCAGCGCGCCGATGCCAAACGCGATGGCCAGCGACTTCGCCGACATCGGCTCGCTGCTGCCGTGGCCCTTCTTCGGCGCGGCTGCCGCCGCAGCAGCGGCGGGCTGGGGCCTGGGCGCGACGGCCGGCTGCTTGATCGGCGGCGGCGGCCAGGTGATGTTGCCTTCCTTGATGACCGTGAGGCCGCGGATGGCGTCGTCATCGAAGTCGACGTTGATCGTGCCGTCCTTCGTCTTGCACAGTTCCTCGACCACGCGCAGCAGGTTGTTGCCATACAACGTGGACGATTGCCTGGCCAGACGCGAAGCAAGATCCGTGTAGCCGACGATGGTCACGCCGTGGCGCACCACCGCCTCGCCCGGCACGGTCAGCTCGCAGTTACCGCCCTGCTCCGCTGCCATGTCCACGATCACGCTGCCCGGCTTCATCGACTGCACCATTTCGGCCGTGATGAGCTTCGGAGCCGGCTTGCCGGGAATCAGCGCCGTGGTGATGATGATGTCCGCGTCTTTCGCCTGCTGCGCGTACATCGCACGCTGCGCCTGCTGGAAGCCCTCGCTCATGACCTTCGCGTAGCCACCGCCGCCCGAGCCTTCCTCGTCGTACTCGACCTTGACGAATTCGCCCCCCAGGGACTTGACCTGGTCGGCCACCTCGGCGCGCGTGTCGTTGGCTCGCACGATCGCGCCGAGACTGGCCGCGGTGCCGATGGCAGCCAGGCCCGCTACGCCCGCGCCAGCGATGAAGACCTTCGCAGGCGGGACCTTGCCGGCGGCGGTGACCTGACCGTTCAGGAAGCGGCCGAACGCATGGGCTGCCTCGATCACCGCGCGGTAGCCGCTGATGCCGGCCATCGAGGTGAGCGCGTCCATCTTCTGCGCGCGTGACAGCGTGCGCGGCAGCGAATCGATCGCCAGCACGGTAGCGTGCCTCGCGGCCAGCTGCTGCATCAGTTCGGGGTTCTGGGCCGGCCACACAAAGCCGATCAGCATGCCGCCCTCGCGCATCAGCGCCACTTCCTCGCTGCTCGGGGGGCGCACCTTGAAAACGATGTCACTGCGGGCCCAGAGTTCGGCGGCCGTTGCCACGACCTCGGCACCCGCCGCACGATACGCCTCGTCGCCAAAGTTCGCGCCTGCGCCGGCACCGCTTTGTACGGCAACCGGGAACCCAAGCTTGATCAGTTTCTCGACCACCTCGGGCACCGTCGCAACGCGCCGCTCTGCGGCAGCCACTTCCTGAGGAATACCAATCAGTAATGTCATAGGGAAGATTGAATGTTCACATTGCTATCGGTCGTCGCAAGAATTGCGGGCGTGGCAGCGACGGTGAAGTCACACCAGCCGTGCGACGGGTCAGTCGCCCGCGCAGAAAATCGTCGGTGTGATGTTGGTGAAGTTCCTCACGTCGCCCATCACCTCGGCGGTTTTGGCGGAGGAAAGCGCCGCATCGATCCCGATCTGATCGCTGAAACGCAGGATCGCTACGCATGCGAAGGGTTGTGGCATTGGCGACGGAAACAGGACCTCGGCCGACTTCAGACCAAACTCACTCCACGCCGAGCGGACAAGCGGAGCATGGTTCGAAAGGTAGTAGTCGCGGTCAAACGTCCCGCCTTCGGTGCTCGGGTAACTCACGATCAGGGTAGTCATATTCAGTCCCGTGTTGAGATGCAGTTGAGAGTTGCGTTAGGTGGATGCGCCAGCGCCTTGCATTCGTGCCGGCATCGCGCGCGCGCGGCGCAGCATTTGCCAGCCGAACAACAACATCCATAGCGGCAGCACCAGCACGACGATCATCTCGCTGGCATTCGAAAACGCGTCGAGATCCGGAAACAAGCCGAACAGGAAGAAGATCCCGAAAGCCCAGCCGACGATCTTGAGCAGAATCGATCCCTTCCAGCCATCCTTCTTGAGCACGTTGGCGGCAATCGGCGTCCAGAAGAGCACGAGCGGGCCCTCAATCCACCAGAGGCCGTTTTGCGTCCCGTTGGCTATCGCAGTCCATACTGCCGCCGCAGCGTTTCTCGTGGCATCGTCGCCGCCCGCGTAAAGATGGGCCAGCGGATGAAGGATCGCAAACTGCATGACAGCGCCGGTTACGCCAACCATGACGTACAACACGACGGCCATCGCCACCATGTTGCCAAGCGCACCCAGCTCTTCGCGAAATACGTGCACAAAGTATCCGCCAATGACGAGGAAAGGCAGATAGAACCCAAAAGTGTCGGCGACCATGCACCAGCGGAACAGATCGCGAGTATCCGGTTGCAAGGCCAGCATCGATGCTCCGTGCAGCACCATATCCGCATCCGGGCCCGTGACCACGAATGACAAGCCGACATTCGCGTACGCCAGAATTCCACCGATGACTGCGCTCCAGGCCGTGAAGAGCATGGCCTTATGCGAGGTTTGATTCATCATTGATCTCCGGGAAAGGTCAGGTTCGGTAAGGCGTGGGCGAGTTCAGCGCGACTCTGCCATTTTTGGCGCGCTCCAAAGCGCAGTAGCCGTAATAGATCGCCGGCATGAAGTAGGCCCATGAGCACAAAGCAAGCGTAAAAAAATTGAGAAAGACGTTCGTTTCTTCGCCCGGTATTTTGTAAAAGTCGTAAATGGCGGCAATGCCCAGCGACGTTACCAGAGCAACCCCTACGGCCAGAGCACTCAGCATTTCGCCAATTTCCAGAAGCCGCTTGATGAAGTACACGAGATATACCGATAGCAGAATCCACATCGTCAGATAGAAGTAGGGCAAAATCCCGGCGATGAAATCTGCTCCCACTAGAACAAATGTGAGCGCAAACGAGACGACGAATGCCGTGACGTCTTGACGAATTGACGGCTTGTATCCATGCGTAATCGCCATCAGGCCCGCGACAGCGATGATGGGCATACCGAATCCGCGAGAAAACGCATCGAAGAAGTGTGCGACCTCATAGGAAACTGCATTTCCGGTAGCAAAAAAACCAATGGCGTTCGTCGCCGAAGTACCGACGATCCACATCTCCAGACCAAGAAGATAGTTTCGCTTCCTGACGATCTTCCAGCCGTAGAAAAACGAGCTCAGTGCCAGCAAGGCACTGGAAAGCATAAGAACTACAGATCTGAGGTCCATGACTAAACTCCCAACGCAGGTTGCATTTGATGGATCAATTCTTCTTCGGGTCAAGGCTTGCCAGATAGGTGGCAATGGCTTTGCGGTCTTCGGGCGAAAAACCGGTTGCAAGGTTTTTCATGACACCTGTGGGTTCGCTGCGGATGCCGGAAGCGAACTCGTCGAACTGCGCGAGCAGATAGTCGTATCCCTGACCAGCCAAACGCGGAAACTGGTCGTGGCCCATCAATTGAGCGCCGTGACAGGCAGCACAATTGCCCGCGGCCACCAGACGCTGTCCCTTCTCACGCAGTTGCGCATCCGGCTCGAAGTAGTGATTCGCGACCGGAGTCACCCCGGCAAAATATTCAGCCAGCGATTTGATCTGCGGATCGCTCATTGTCATCGCGAGGGGGCCCATGTTCGGATTGCGGCGCGCCTGACTCGCGAAATTGTGAAGCTGGGTCTCCAGATAGGGTGCCGGCTGCCCGGCGAGACTCGGATACCCCTGATGGAGTGAATTGCCTTTGACGCCGTGGCAGCCCATGCAGACGTCGGTCACATGCGGCCAGGGGCCGCCGTCAGCCAGGTAAGCCGTGGTCGATGCTGCGAGATAGCGCTGCAGCCGGTATAGACCCAGCAGATCCGAGCCGAAAATGGCCAGCAACAGGGCAATAACCAGAGGAATGCCAATCAATAGTGTTTTTTTCATCGTTACCCCCTACGCCCGGCGCAGCGCATTGAGCGCCTGAAGCGCGCCCTGATGGCCGGAACGCACGGCGCCATCCATATAGCCGGCCCAGATATTCGCAGTCTCCGTCCCCGACCAGATCAGCTTGCCGCACGACGGGCGAAGCGCCTCGCCGTGAGTACTCCAGAATCCCGGCGGAATGGCGGAAACGCAGGTCAGGGTCCACGGATCGATCCGGGCCCAGTCCTGATCGTGGTAGGCGATGGGAGACAGTGCTTCATCGCCCCACGCCTGCGCATAGAACTGCTTTTGCATGGTCATCGCCGCGTCCCGTTCGGACGGCACCTTTGCATTCTCGATGAACGCGTTGATGACCCCGATCTCGCCGCCCGGTGGGGAATTGTCGTAGGCCCAGAGGATGGGGCCATTGACCTGGAAGATGCTGCCGTTCATACCCTTGTCGCGCCAGAACGGACGGCGATAGACCATGGCCGTCTTCCGTGCCGGGGAATGCGCGGGCCAGGCGCGCTGCAGGGCCGCACGCTTTTCAGGCAAAGGTGGGTCGAACTGCACCTGATGACACAAAGCCGGATGGATGGCCATGATGACGGTTCGTGCCCGCACCTCTCCATGGTCGGTATGCAGGGTGACGACGTCGCTGTCCCATCCGGAAACCAGGCGGACCGGAGAAGACAGGCGCACCTTGTCGCCCAGTTGCTCGGCCATCTTGATGCTGAGAATTTGCGAGCCACCGATGAAGCGCGTTTCCTGGGCGCTGTGCTTGATGCTGTCGAGTTGCGAGTAATCGCAATCCGCAGAATTAACCATCGACAGGAAGTGCAGCAACCCCATCTTCGCCGGCGCCGCGCCGCCCGAAAGCGTGATGCTGTCATTCCATGCGACCTGATCTTCAGGCTTGATATTCTGCTTTTCCAGCCAGTCGCCAACCGAAAGCTTGTCCAGTTCGCCGACCTTCGGGGACGTCCACGGTGCACCACAAGGTACGTCGCGTGAGAGCTTGCTGAGCTTGGCCGCGATCGCCTCATCGGTGCCGAACGTGCCTTTCAGATCGACTGCCACGCGGCCGTCACCGCACAGCATGACCGTACTTCCGTCGTAGTAGGTCGGGAAGGTGCCGACACCGAGTTCGCGTGCGAGATCCGCGACGGCGGTCTGGCCGGGCCCAATCCATTGCCCGCCAACTTCCGAGACGTACCCGCCGGGGATGTTGTAATTGAACGTTCGCCCACCCACGCGATCGCGGGCTTCAAGCACCAGAAAGGACTCGCAGCCCGCGTGGCGCAAGTCGCGCGCGGCGGTCAGTCCGGCCAGCCCCGCTCCTACGATGGCGACGTCGAGAATGCCGTCCGCGCCTGGCGCAGCCTTGGTGACCGCGGCATACGCCTGTTGGGTGCTCATGGCGAGCGTACCCACGGCAGCAGCCGAGGCACCGGCATATTTGAGCCATTGCCTGCGCTGCAGGTTTGCAGCGCCGTCTGGGGAAGATTTTTTTACCATAGTGCCTCTGTCTACGTGAAGAAGGCTCTCGCTCTGCGCGTGTCAAGGAAACCGCCCCGCTCAGGCGCCGTGCTCGATATCCGGTCGATACACCACGCCCCGCAACGCCTTCGAATGCCTCTGCGAATCATTCGTGCGCCGCGGCCGGTACCGCGAGATCCGCCGCTCCGGCGGCGCATTTATAGAACATACAACCAAAGATAGGTCATGATACCAACTTCGTGAACGAGAAAATAAAGGGTATTCCCCGGTTTTTTCAAAAGATGCTTCGTGACATCCCACTTTCGGACGCCCGCCAAGGCACCAACGCGCGGCGCCATGTAGCGAGTTTGACGATCCGCTCAAATGATCAGGATCAGCCCGGCATCTGCCCGGACATCACACGAGCAACTCCAGGCTATGCGCTCAGGTTGACGACGCCAGTTCCGGCACGACCGTGAACAGGTCGCCCACGAGGCCGTAGTCGGCCACGCTGAAGATCGGTGCTTCTTCGTCCTTGTTGATTGCGACGATGACCTTCGAGTCCTTCATGCCGGCCAGATGCTGGATCGCGCCCGAGATGCCGACTGCCACGTACAGTTGCGGCGCGACGATCTTGCCCGTCTGACCGACCTGATAGTCGTTCGGCACGTAGCCAGCGTCCACTGCTGCACGCGAGGCGCCCAGTGCGGCGTTCAGCTTGTCGGCGAGCGGCTCCAGCACCTTCGTGTAGTTCTCGCCGCTGCCAAGTCCGCGGCCACCCGAGACGATGATCTTCGCGCTTGTGAGTTCCGGACGGTCGAGCTTCGTGACTTCACGGCCGACGAACTGCGTGAGGCCGCTGTCTGCTGCGGCTTCGAGCTTTTCGACCGCTGCGCTGCCGCCTTCTGCCGCGACTGCATCGAATGCGGTCGTGCGGACCGTGATGACCTTGACCGGATCAACCGATTGCACCGTCGCAATCGCGTTGCCCGCGTAGATCGGACGCTCGAACGTGTCCGGCGAATCCACAGCGGTGATGTCGCTGATCTGCGCGACGTCGAGCTTCGCAGCGATACGCGGCGTGACGTTCTTGCCCGCTGCCGTTGCCGGCGCGAGGATGTGCGAGTAGTTCTTCGCGATCGCTACAACCGTCGCTTCGACGTTCTCGGCAAGACCATGTTCGAGTTGCGGCGCGTCGGCGAGCAGCACCTTCGCAACGCCTGCGATCTTCGCGGCTGCGTCGGCTGCCTCCTGCGCGTTGTGGCCCGCGACCAGCACGTGCACATCGCCGCCAATCTTCTGTGCTGCTGCGACCGTGTTCAGCGTCGCGGCCTTGATCGACTGATTGTCGTGTTCGGCAATAACCAGATTCGTCATTTTCGTCTCGCTCCTTACAGCACCTTGGCTTCCGTCTTCAGCTTCTCGACCAGCGTCTTCACGTCCGGCACCTTCACGCCAGCGCTACGCTTGGGCGGCTCGGCAACCTTCAGCGTCTTCAGACGCGGCGTGACGTCAACGCCCAGGTCTTCCGGCTTGACGATCTCGAGCGGCTTCTTCTTCGCCTTCATGATGTTCGGCAGCGTGACGTAGCGCGGCTCGTTCAGGCGCAGGTCCGTTGTGACCACCGCGGGCAGCGTGAGCGAGAGCGTTTCCGCGCCGCCATCCACTTCGCGCGACACGGTCGCCTTGCCGTCGGCCACGACCACCTTCGAAGCAAACGTCGCTTGCGGCAGGTTCGCCAGCGCGGCCAGCATCTGGCCGGTCTGGTTCGAATCGTCGTCGATGGCCTGCTTGCCGAGGATCACGAGTTGCGGCTGTTCCTTGTCGACCAGCGCCTTCAGGAGCTTGGCGACGGCCAGCGGCTGCAGGTCTTCGTTCGACTCGATGAGGATCGCGCGATCCGCGCCGATCGCCAGCGCCGTGCGCAGCGTTTCCTGCGCCTGCGTCACGCCCGCGGAAACGGCGATGACTTCCGTCGCCACGCCCGCTTCCTTCAGACGCACCGCTTCTTCCACAGCGATTTCGTCGAACGGGTTCGTCGACATCTTCACGTTGGCGATGTCGACACCCGCTCCGTCAGACTTCACGCCGACCTTCACGTTGGCATCCACGACCCGCTTCACTGCCACCAACAATTTCATTGCTGCTCCTCGCTCAATCCATTTGTGCTGCTTACGCTTGTCGCCGGAATGATCCCTTCTGCCTTCCACACCTGCTCGACGCGCAGGAAGTCTTCCCTGTTTCGTGCCCTGGTCGCGGCACTGGGCGGATAATCGACCCAACGCGTCGGAAGCATCCCCTCCTCTCCGGCCTGCAGGAGCTCGGCCCGGACCTGTGCGCGGGTTTTGCCCGGCGCCGGGCCGACGTCCGCACCCGTCTGCCCGGCCACGCGAGCCGCCTCGGTTTGCGCACTCGGGTCATTCTCCACTCCACGCGCGGCGGACACGGAATGCGAAATGGATTGCTCAGGACGGGGAGCGCCACCACCACGCGCCTGAGCCGATATGGCGACGGCCGTTAGCACAGCAGCGAGAGCGGCATGATTCAATATGGCACCAACATTCATGTCGTACTCCTAAAAAATAAATGAATTCGAAACCAAATTGATGGCACTCACGACAAACCAGCGACTACCTGACGACCCGATCCAGGTGCCATGGAGCCTCAACGCGAGGCAAATCCATCGCCGCCGACGGCTTGGTCACTCCTTCGTCCAGCCGTCCTGATAGAGTCTTCCTGCAAGCACGCCCAGACGCAGCGTGAGGTGATAATTCTCGCCGTCTTCGATCAGCGCAGAGCGCACATCGCGGAACAGCTTCTCAATTGGGAACTCGCGGGTGGTGCCGTTGCCGCCAAAGAGTTGAAATGCCTCATTCGTGATCTTCATTGCTTCTTCAGTCACGCTGACCTTGGCTTGGGCCGTTGCGTACGGATGGCTCTTTGGAGACAGACGGGAGAAAGCGAGACTGCGTCGCGCAGTCGCACGCGCCATCTCCAGTCGGCGCAGCATCTCACCCACACGCAGTTGAGTCATCTGGTGGTCGATCAACAGCGCCCCACCTTGCTTGCGCTCGTGGCAATAATCCAGCGCGAGTTCGAACGCAGCGCGCGCCACGCCGACGAACACCTGGCACATGTGCGTACCGGCGAAGGACCACGTCGAGGCCAGATTGCCGAGATAGTCATCCTGCAGTGCAATGGCGAAGCGCCTGGGCACCTTCACGTTGTCGAAGTAGATCTCGCCCTGCGGCAACGAGCGCTGGCCAATCTTGTCGAGTGGCTTGCCACGCGAGATACCCGGCAGATCGAGCGGAAGAATCATGCCGATGCCGTTCGTGAATGCACTTCGCTCGCCGGCGCCATAGAAACCATCGCCATAGTCCGCCGCCATATACGCAAGCGCTACCTGCGCGACCGAGCCATTCGAGATCCACGCGGAACTTTGTCCGTTGATTACGATTTCGTCTGCGCCCACTTTCGCAGTCAAATTACCCACAGGTTGTTTGCCAGCAGCGCTGATCTCTTCGCGGTAGAGAATCGCGGCATCGGTGCCGCGGTCGGGCTGCGTGTTCATCCAGCAACCAATCTTGCCGGTGCACATGTCGATCAGCTCCTGATTACCGACTGACTGCGCCATCATCAACGGAGCAGGCGCCACGCCGATCGAGACGGCAAGCCCTGCATCACCCCAGCCGAGCTCTTCGCCGATCAGCGATTCAATGCGCACGGCCATGTCTGGCGGGAGCTGCGCAAGCAGTTGCGGATCGAGGCCCAACTTTGCGCTCTCCATCATGGCCACCCAGTACGGCGAGCCCGGCGCGATCACTTCCTCCGGCGCCATGCGGTCCAGTTCGCGGCCGACGGGCTTCAGCACGTCACGTGCAAAACGGTGAACCGTATCCTGTATCGCACGTTCCTCCTCGCTCATTGGCGTTTCGAAACCGGTCAATCCTGCCAGCGGCAACCCTACGGACTTGTGCAGTCGAATCATTTCGGTACTCCTCTCCTGGACACATGTGGACCGGACTGCCCCGCAACCCGGTCGCCTCATTTATAGATCAACATGACAAACATAGGTAACGATACAAAACACGAGTTCAAAAAAAAAGACAGGGTATTCCCCTGTCTTTCTCTTCGCTGGCAGAGTTACGTGGCTGCTAGGCCGTCTCGGCGTCCACCGTCTTCCCCCATACCAGGTTACGCGCGGTCTCGAGGAACATCGCCTCAAACCCTCGCATATACGCGCGCTTGCTGCGCGGGGTGCCCAGATGGATGGTCATACCATCCACCATCGAAGTGAGCAGCACGGCGATATGGGTACTCTCGGCCGCCCCACGCTCCGGATTCGCGGCACGAATGAGCTTGGCGAGTTCGCTCGTCAAGGTGTCGTACCATTCGTCCCGCATCTGTGCGCACTCGGGGTCGGTAGAGGCAAACGAAAAGAAATGCCACCACAATGGGATGTTCTTCGAGTCTTTCGCGTCCTGCACTGACTGATCGAGAATGGCTTCGATCGTCGCACGCGGCGAAGCGTTGTTCTGGAGAGCCTGCTTCAGGACATTGAGATACGAGTCGATCACCGGCGCCATCACCGCCCGCACGACGTCAGGTCGCGTCGGGAAATAGTACTGGAGGTTGCTGACACTGATTCCCGCCTTCAGGGCGACAGCACGCAGCGAGAAGTCCATGGGGCCATTCTCGAGCAGAAGCTTCCTTGCCACACGAATAATGGCATTGCGCGTACGTACGCCCTGAGCCCGCAGGCCGTCGGGGGGGGTTCCCGTGGAAGGTGCTGCGCTCGACGTGCGCCGCTTACGGGTGCTTGGCTCTTTTGGCACTGTCATCGCTTTCCGCCTTGAGTGAGCTAGACGCCTCGCCGGAGAGGCAACGCGGTCACACAAACCGCTTCCTAGGTAAACATGACTATACCTTACACCAGGCTGAAACTCCATCCGCATGGCATGGCATGGCCCGCTATAGCGTTCGTGCGCGCTCTTCATCACGCTCAAACGCTATAGCCAAACACCGAATCGCTCGCACAGTGCCCCAATGAGGCCGCGTCGACGTGTGTTTGCCGAAGGCGTCCCTTACCTCGACGCGCGTTACGCCCGCAGCGCCTGGGCGGCGCGCGCCTTGCTGTTCACGCGGTCGTCGAGCGCGTTTACCACGCCTAACGCCGCGTTCATAACGCACCATCGCAACGGCTCGGGCAGTGTCGATGGCGTCTTGTGATCGAGCGCCGAAAGGAGCGGATTATCGATGCCGTGAATCCGCCCGGCAATCATGTTGCCCACCATGGACTGCGCGGCCACGCCATGTCCGGAGCACCCGGCACTGTAGAAGATGTTCCGATGCGACCCCGTGGCTCCGACAACCGGAAGCGCGTCATTGGCCAGGCTGATATAGCCGCTCCAGCATGCCCTCAACGCGATGCCCTTGAGGGTTGGGAAGCGGTCATGCAGGGCCGTGCGCAACTCGCGATAGGACTCATAGTCGGGCACGTTCGGCGTCCTGGAGCCGTATGGGTAATGGATACGCTTCGTCGTCACCACGAGCGTGTTATTGACGGTCAGGCGGTGGCTCTCCATGGTCCAGTGTGCCGTCACGATGCCTTCGCGTCGCGGCCAGTCCAATGCCTTGCGCTGGGTATCAGAGAGCGGCTCGGTCTCGATCGCCGAGACCCGTAGCGGCACAACCTTGTCCGCAAGCAGGCCGAGTTGCGGCGTATAGGCGTTGGTGGCCAGGATCAGCGCCGGAGCACTCGCACTGCCGCGCGGGGTTTGCACCTTGATGACCGGCCCCTCGGTGTAAGACAGCAGTGGCGTGTTCTCATAGATCTTCACGCCTGCGCGCAACGCCGCGCGCCTGAGCCCCATTACGTATTTGCCGGGGTGGAGCGTGCCGCCGCGCGGCACGTAATTGCCGAACAAAAACGCTGGCGGAATGCCACGCGCGCGCATCTCGGCCTGGTCGAGAAACTCCGACTGAAAGCCCAATCCGGCGCCCGTTTGCATGTCCTCGCGCACCTTCTCCTCCTGTGCAGGATCAATACCCGCACGGATAATGCCGCTCTGGTTGTAGTCGCAGTCGATCTCGTACTCCTTGAGCTTCCCCTCCACGAAGGGAACGGCGTCCTCGTAGTAGCGGACGATCTCCTTCCCTTTCTCGTTACCCACGCTCTTGAGAAAGAGATCGTATTCGAGCGCGAGTGCGCCAGCCAGATAGCCCGCATTGCGACCACTTGCACCAAAGCCGGCAAATTCGCGCTCGAGCACGACCACTTTCGCTCCATGCCTGACCAGTTCCAGCGCAGCCGAAAGCCCCGCAAAACCGGCGCCGACGATGACCACGTCCGCATTCACGTCGCCGGTGAGTTCTGGCCGCATGTCGCCTGGTCTTTCTACCCAGCCGCCGAGCGCGCGGTACTTTTCCAGGTCGGCAGTCATTTTGGCTTCCTCCACAGGGCCAGGCGATTCGACGCGCGAGCATTGCGTAGCCGCCACCGCCGGCACCACCACGGCTGCTGCCGCCGCGCCCTTGATGAAGGTGCGGCGGCTCACTCCGGGCCGCGGGCCGCCCTGTTGTCCTGTCTGTGCTTCCGTTGTCTCGCTCATACATGCTCCATCAAGTCTTGCTCAGAATGTGGACGGCAAGCGCCGCCTCTTCGATGCCCTGAAATCCACCACCGTTTTCCTGAATCGCGTGGTGTGCACCCGGCACCTGGCGCGCGCCCGCTTCTCCACGCAGTTGAGCAACCAGTTCGTAGAGCTGACCGATTCCTGTGGCACCCAGCGGGTGTCCCTTCGATTCGAGGCCGCCCGATGTATTGATGGGAATGCGCCCGCCGAGGGCGAACTCGCCGCGCTCGGCAGCGGGACCGCCCTGACCGGGCGGCACCAGTTGCAGGTTTTCGGCCTGGATGATTTCGCCCATCGCCGATGCGTCGTGCACTTCGGCGACGTCCATGTCCTCGGGGCCGAGGCACGCCTGCTCGTAGGCCTGCAGCGCCGCAAGACGGCCAATGTTCCTCTCCGGCTCGTCGATACGTCGATGCGTGAAGCTGCGCACGACGCTCGCTGCAACCCGGATGCAGCGGCTGCGGTCAGCACCGATGCGCCGCAACCCCTCCCCGCTGCACAGGATCGCCGCCGCCGCGCCATCCGAAACCGGCGCGCACATGGGCAGTGTGATCGGATATGTGATCGGTGGCGCTGCAAGGACCTCGTCGATCGTGAACGCCTGGCGAAACTGCGAATACGGGTTATGCACCGAATGCAGATGGTTTTTCGACGACACGGCGGCGATCTGGCGCTGAGTGGTGCCGTAGGTCTTCATGTGATACCGGCACAGCGCGGCATAGACAGACATAAAGCGGCTATAGGGCCGGTCGGACTCCGATCCGGGCGGCGGCTCGATGCCTTCGCCGAGCTTCATCAGGCTGGCGAAGTTCTCGTCGACGCGCGACACGTCCCACCCCGCCTCGAACAGGGCGAATGACTTCGCCTTGTCCGGCACGTTCATCTTTTCCGCGCCGAGCGCGAGCGCGACATCGCAGGCGCCCGACCTGAGTGCCTGGACCGCGAGATGCACCGCGGTGCTGCCCGATGCGCAGGCGTTCTCGACGTTGTAGACCGGAATGCCTTCGATCCCGATCTTGCTGAACACGACCTGCCCCGGAATGGATAGCTGGCCCTGCAGCGGCCCGTTGGTAATGCCGGCATAGAAAGCCGCGCCGATCGCAGTCGCGTCGCAACCTGCATCCTTCAACGCTCCGCGCAGTGCTTCGCCCGCGAGATCGTCAATGCTGCGTTCAAAGTGCCTGCCGAACACGGTCATCGCAATACCGGCAATGTAAATATCGCTCATGGTGATTTATTCGTGCGTGTCTGACTCAAATCCGGCGGCTTACGCCCTTCCAGTACTCCTCCCGCAGGTCCTTCTTCAGCACTTTGCCGGCTGGGCTGCGTGGCAACGCGCGGATGAAGTCCACGCTCTTCGGCGCCTTGACCGAGCCGAGTTTTTCCTTGCACAAGGCCACGAGCTCTTCGGCACTCACGCTCTGACCGGCGTTGAGCTCCACCACTGCCTTCACGGCTTCGCCCCACTTTTCGTCGGGCACGCCGATCACCGCGCAATCCTGGACTGCCGGGTGCGCCCAGATGACCTGCTCGACTTCGCTCGGATAGACGTTGAAGCCACCACTGATGATCATGTCCTTCTTGCGGTCGGTAATGTGCAGGTATCCTTCAGGGTCGAGATGACCGATATCGCCTGTATGCAGCCATCCGTCGACGACGGTCTCCGCTGTCTTGTCGGGCGCCTTGTAGTAGCCCTTCATCACGAGGTCGCCGCGCACGCAGATTTCACCAGTCTCGCCTCGGGGCAGAATTACCCCGCGATCGTTCATGATTTCAACGTGTACGAGTGGATTGGGGCGGCCAACTGAGGAGAGACGTTCTTGCGGCGCAAGCTCGCCGTCCACGAAGTGCTCGGCCGGAGTGAGATAGGAGATCGACGCTGGAGCTTCCGTCTGACCGTAGCCGCCCGCCATGACCGGCCCGAACACCTCAATCGCGCGCTTGAGCTTCTCCACCGACATCGGCGCAGCGCCATACAAAAAGCACTTGAGCGATGAAAAATCCTGGTCCTCGATGCCGGGAATATCGAGCAGGCGATAGATAACCGTCGGCGGAAGGAAGAACTCCGTGACCCGATGCTTCGCGATCGCCGTGAGAAGCAGGCCCGGCTCCGGCTTGGGCAGCACGACCACGGTGCCGCCGCGCGCGGTGCACGGCAGCGAGAGCATCCCCGCGGTATGAGTCATGGGCGCCGCGGCAAGATTCACCGGGCGCTCCACGCCATACGGAAACGCCATCATGAACTGAGCGAAGTAGGTCTGAAACGCCCGGTGCGTGTTCATCACACCCTTGGGCAAACCCGTCGTCCCGCCCGTGCCCGAAAGCGTCACGATGTCGTCCATGTCGTAATCGACACGCGGTTCGGTCGCGGGCTGCGCCGCGCTCCACTTTTCGAGCGACGTCGCCCACGGCAGATCGGCATCAATACAGATCCAGAGTCTGACCTTGGGCAGGCTCGGACGCAGCGCTTCAACCGCTGGTGCAAACGCCTGATGGAAGAACAGCGCTTCGCAATCGAACGCGTCGAGGAGGTACTGGTTCTCCTGCGGTGCGCTGCGCCCGTTCACCGGGATCCATACCACGCCAGCACGCCACAGCCCCAGCGTGCAGGTCCATGCCGTGACGTCGTTGTCGGCCCAGACCGCTGCCTTCGCTTCCTTTTCGAAGCCGGCCGCAAGCAGCCCGTTGGCGATGCGGCACGACAGCGTGTGCACCTCATCGAACGAATAGCTGCGCTCGTCCTGGATGTAGGCGATTGCGTCGGGATTGATGCGCCAACCGCGGTCGAAGAAGTCAATGATTGCCATGTCCCATGTTTCCCTGAGTCTGTCCTGAATCTGTACCGAAACTGCGCGCTCGCGGCGCTTACAGCTGCGTGACGGTCGCGCGCGCAAGGCCGCGCTGCTCGAGGAACCCAAGCAGATAGCGATGCCCAAATGCCTTTGAGCCCGAGGCAAAGCCCACCTTCGCGGCATCGCCGTCGAGCAGCTTGATTGCTGCGGCCGTCTGGATAGCGCCGGTCGCGATGTAAGGCGTGATGCCGTGCACGGTTGCGCGAACGGCCGCGAGCTGACCACGGCCGATCGCGAAGTCAACGGTGCGATGAAGCGACGTGCGTTCGCGCGGCGGCATGGCTGGCGTAGTCGAATCGACGAGTTGCTTGAGCACCGCGTCCTGCTGCTCGCGCGGCAAGTTCGCGTACTCGGCTTCCCACTTCTGTCCGAGCGCGTGCACCATCTGCATCGCGTTGTTGTCGTAGAAGCCTACGCAGGAAACGCAGCTGCGCACGCGCGGATCGTGCTCGAAGTACACCGGCAGCGAAGTGCCGCCCCACGGCAGCGCGAACACGGGCTGCAGGAAATCGGGAGAAGCGATGTTGAACGAAGCGTGCCTGTCATGCGGCACAAGCTTCTTCTCCCACAGATAGGACGATTCCTGGCGATAGCCTTCAAAGATGGTCGCAGTGGAGCCCACGCTGACACCGGCGCCGGCGCCGCGCGGGCCGCGCGTGAGCGTGGCCGTCTCCAGTGCATCTACACCGGGCGTTTCGAGTGCCAGTTCGGCTGCGATTTCCGCGAACGTGTACATGTAGGCATTCGAAGGCGACACCAGCAGCCCGGCCTGCCGGAACTGCTCGCCAAACTGCTCGCGAACCTGACGGATAAAGTGCTGCTCGCCAGTCGTGTCGAGGTAGTGGCAGCCAGCCTTGAGCGACGCTTCCACAGCAGTGAGGCCGAAGTTGAAGAACGGCCCGACCGTGTTGCACACGACCTTTGCACCGCGAAAAGCGTTCACGAGCGAATCGACGTTGTGCTCGGCTTCGATGATTTCGTAGTTCGCCGATTCGAGGCGCACGACGCGCTGCGCCATCATATCGTGCGTGCGTTTCGCATTACGTGCGATCGCCGTAAAGGGAATGTCCTGGTCGATGAGCCAGTCCATGATCAACATGCCGGTATAACCACTTGCGCCATATACGACGACGGGATGCTTAGCCATGCTTGTCTCCTGATACGTGATGGGTCAAATGCTGCGTCTTTTGAATGCCTGGGATGTCGCCAACGGTCGATGATCCGCGCCGTTAGCCCGTGCTGCGATGATGCATGTCAAATTGCTAGAACACAATACACAACATAGGTCATATTACAAATTTTGAGTGACTAAAAAAGACAGGGTATTTCCCTGCCTCTCCACTGCTCCCGCCCGTTAAGCCACGTCGGCTATTGCGGGCCTGCGGCGCTGCCGCCCGGCATCAGGCCAGCAAGATAAGCGGCCACCGCGTGGATGTCTTCGCCCGACAGGGTGGTCGCCATCCCGTTCATTGCGCCGCTTGGGTCATGACGCTCGCCCGTCTTGAAGGCAGCAAGCTGCTTCGCGAGATAGGCTTCGCCCTGGCCCGCCAGACGCGGCACCGGCCCCCTGCCCAGCAACGACGCCCCGTGGCAGGCCTGGCAGCTTTTCGCCGAGACGAGCGCCATGCCCTGCTTTTCGAGCGCCGTCTGGGCGTGCACCGCTTCGCTTTGGGACGGCGTCTGCCGCGCGAAATAAGCAGCCAGCGACTTGATCTGCTCGTCTGTCAGCTCCCTCGCGATCGCACCCATGTAGGGGTTGGATCGCTGCCCGCTGGCAAACGCGTGCAACTGGGCAGCAAGATAAGCCTCGGGTTGTCCGGACAGCGCCGGATACCAGGCGTTGACGGACTGGCCGTGCGCACCGTGACAGAAGACACAGGTCTCCTGCGGCTGCGGCCACGGGCCTCCATTGGCGACTTCCGTCTTTTCGACTTCGCTCATCGATTTTTCGAAATGCATGCCGTCGAGGTATTCGCGCCCGTAGAGCGCTCCCACACCCACGACGCCTGCCAGCAAAACGACTGCACTTACGATCCATGCCCGTTTCATTCACGCCACCTCGCCGCGTTGAGTGAAACCGGCCAGCGCCTGCAAGGCTGCACGGTGACCCGAACGCACGGCGCCGTCCATCGCGCCAGCCCAGATGTCGGCCGTTTCGGTCCCTGACCAGATCAGGCGGCCCACTTCGGGATGCAGATACTTGCCCCACTTCGACCAGAAGCCCGGTGGCATGGGATTGATGCAATGCAGGGTCCAAGGATCGACCCGGCCCCAGTCGTAGTCGTGGAATTGCGCCGGATGCAGCGCGCGGTCGCCGAATGCCTTCGCAAACGTGGCCGAAAGCGTTTTTTCGGCCATGTTGGGATCATTGGGCAACATCCCCGGCGCAACGAATGCCGCGATCACACCGAGAGAAGCATCGGGCGGCGAGTTGTCGTATGCCATGAAGACCGGGCCGCCGACCTGGAAGATCGTTCCGCAGTAGCCCGCGTCGCGCCAGAACGGTTTGTCGTAGACGTGTACCGTCTTGCGCATGGGGGCACTTGTGGGCCAGTTCTGCTGGAGCTGCGCCCGCCCACCGGGTAACGGCGGATCGAAAACCACCTGATTGCACAGGGCAGGATTCATCGCAACGACCACGCGGCGCGCCTTGACCACGCCCAGATCGGTATGCACCTCCACAACATCGCGGTCCCAGCCGGCAATCTTGCGCACTGGCGAGGACAGCCTGACCTTGTCGCCGAGTTGCTCGGCCATCTTGATACTCAGACGCTGTGAGCCGCCGACGATGCGCGTTTCCTGCGCGCCGCCCTTAAACGCTTCGAGTTGCGTGTAGTTGCAGCTTGCACTGTTGATCATCGATAGGTAGTGCAGCAGACCCAGTTGTGCTGGCGCACCGCCCGTGGTCAGCTTCGCGGCTAGCGCGAGGAAGTATCCGTCCTCGTATTTCACGCCCTGCTGCAGGAGCCAATCGCCGTAAGAGAGTTTGTCCAGCTCCGCCAGATGCGCGGCCTTCCACGGCGCGCCGGACGGCACGCCGCGCGAGAGTTCGGCAAGCCGGTTGCCGATCGCGTCGTCACCGCCCGTACCGCCGTGAAAATCCTGTGCCACCGTAGCACCCTGCGCCATCACGATGGTCTTCCCCGCATACCAGCTCGGAAACGTATCGATCTCAAGTTGACGTGCCAGATCGAAAATCGCCGTCTGGCCGGGACCGATCCATTGACCTCCCGCTTCGGAAACAACCCCGTGTCCGAGGTCATGGTTATACGTGCGTCCACCGACGCGGTTGCGTGCCTCGAGCACGACGAACGAATCGCATCCACCCAGTTTGAGGTCACGACCCGCGGTCAATCCAGCAAGACCCGCACCAATGATTGCGACGTCCAGAATGTCGCCGTTCGGTGGCTTCGTTGCGGTCGTTGCGGCGGCCTGTGCCAGCGACATGCCGCCGGTCGCCAGTGACGCCGCGCCCATCGCTGTAATGCGTAGAAGCTGGCGCCGGGTCTGTGCGTCCGGCTTACGTTTCCGATCCATCCTTGATGCCCAATTCAGTATCATTGCTTCTCCCTTTTTCTTGCCCGCTCTTAAGGAGAACGATTTAACACGGCAGCGACGACCGTTTCTCAACGGGCCGTCAGCACCCCGCCCTGCGAAAACAGCACGGGTTTGCCGGTGCCATCGATCAATGCGGCGGTGAGCGTCGCACGATCGTCGCGCTGCTGAACCTCGAACGACGTGCCGCCCTCGCGTTGCCGGAACACAAGGCCATCGAGTCCGACGCCCACGAGTCCGTTTCGGGTCGCTACAAGATCGGTGATCGAACTCTTCGTGCCCGCGTTCAGTGCCGCCCACGTCGCCCCGCCATCGCGGCTTTCGAACAGACTGCCGAGCAGGCCACCAACGACGATCCGGCCGTCAGGCAACGCCACGCCCGTCCACAGCGTGCCCTTGCCGCCCGTCGCCAGATAGCTCCAGTTCGCTCCGCCATCCGTGGACCTGAGCACCATGCCCTGTTCCGAATCGATATAGAGCGTGCCCTTCTGATCGGCAAAGATGTGGTACAGGTTGCGGTCCGCTCGGCCAGCGCCTGGCGGCTTCGGTACCATCACCTTCGTCCACGTCCTGCCACCGTCGTGCGTCGCGAGCATCAGCGACCACAGGCCCACTGCAATCCCGTCCTGTGCGTTCGTGAAGATCACCGAGAACAGCGGCTGGTCGACCGAGATGTCCATGCGCTGTTTCTGCCACGTCTCACCGCCGTCGTCGGTCGCAAGAATCACGCCCCACTGGCCCACGGCCCAGCCGTGCTGCGCGTCCGTGAAGGTGACGGCAGAGAGCGTGGCCGAAACTGGCACATGGCTCGCCTGGCGCCAAGTATTGCCGTTGTTATCCGAAAGGATGATCACACCCTGCTCGCCCACGGAGACGATGCGCTTACCGGCACGCGCGGCGTCGAGCAACATCATGTGCGCTGGCGCGGTCCACGAATGCGCCGGTTTAGCGGCCCAGTCCGCAACGGTTCCTGGTGGAAGGGCCCAGACTGCCGCACTCGCACACAGCGCAGCACAGGCAACAAGCATCTTGATCATGACTGCGTCTCCCATGTTAGTGACTGAAGAGTCCAGGCGCGCGCGCCGGTTTGCGGCGCGGGAACCAGCGTTCGAGCACCGAGGCGAGTGCCGGCAGCGCCGTCATCGCCATCAGCAGGTTCACCAGGAACATGAACGCCAGCAGCTTGCCCATGTCGGCCTGAAACTTCAGCGCCGAGAAGCTCCACGTCGCCACGCCGATTGCCAGCGTGATGGCGGTGAATATCGTCGCCACGCCCACTTCCAGCATCGCGTGCTGCACAGCCTTGACGATGTTCTGCCCACTCGCCAGGTGCACCTGCAGCCGGTTATAGATATAGAACGCGTAATCCACGCCAATGCCCACGGCCAGCACCATCACCGGCAGCGTGGCTACCGTGAGGCCGATCTGCAGTTCCTTCATGAACCAGTAGCCGATGAAGGTCGCCACCGAGAGCGGCAGGCAGCACGCCAGCATCGCGCGCCAGTCGCGGTAGGCGAGAAACACGAGGATCAGGATGGCGGCGTAGACATAGAGCATCATCGGCAGCTCGCTCGCCGCCACCTCCTCATTGGTTGCGGCGAGTACCCCGGCATTGCCAGCTGCGAGACGCACCGTAATGCCCGGGAAAGGATGCGTAGCGCGATACGTCTTCACGTCGTCCAGAATCCGGCTGATCGTCGTGGCCTTGTGGTCGGTGAGGAACAGATGCACGCCCGTCATGCTGCAATCCGCCTTCATGAAGCCCTTCACCCGGCCTACATCCACCGACACCGCGCCGTAGTTTTCGGGGTCAATCGGCACGACGTTCATCTTCGGATAGTCCTCGTTGTAACCCTGGTTGTAGCGGCGCAGCATCGCCGAATACGACTGCGCCGACACCACGCCTGGCTCGGTGCGCATCGCGCTCGTGAGGTCGTCCTCATACAGACCGACTGCCGGGTTGTCGCAGCCCTTCTGCGCCGACTCGATCGCGACAGTGAGCCAGTCGAGGCCGATGTCGTAGTTGCTCGCGATAGACGTAGCATCACGGTTGAAGCGCGCACCCGCACGCAGTTCAGGCGCGCCCGGCTGCAGCGTGCCGATCACGCGGTCGCGGCTTTGCCACGCGGCGAGTGCGAACACGATCAGTGTCAATGCCACGGTGACGCCCGCGTAGCGCGGCTGGGCGATGCGCGCGAGCCCGCGCAGCCACGCTGAGCGCCGCTCGCTGCGCGCGAGTGCGCTGTCCGCATAGCGCTTCGTGAAGTTGAAGCACGACGCCGCAACCGGCAGAAGCACGAGGTTCGTCACGATCTTGTAGGCGACACCGAGCGAGGCAGTGATGGCCAGTTCGCGCACCATTGGAATCGGAATGAGCAACAGCGTGATGAACGATACGAATGCCGTTACGAGCGCCAGCACACCCGGGATCAGCAGGCCGCTGAAGCTATGGCGCGCCGCATCGAACGAGCTGTTGCCGTGCGCGATCTCGCGCACGATGAAGTTGACCTGCTGCACGCCGTGCGAAACACCAATCGCGAACACGAGGAATGGCACCAGCACTGCGAGCGGGTCCAGCCCGAAGCCCAGCAGCTTCAGCGTGCCGAACTGCCAGACGAGCGATGTCAGCGAGCATGAAATGAGCAGCACGGTGAAGCGCACCGAATGGCAGTACCAGTACACCGCGAGCGCCGTGAGCAGCAGCGCAATGCCGCAGAATCCGAGCACGGCCGTTGCGCCATCGGCGATATCGCCAATCTGCTTGGCAAAGCCGATGATCTGGATTTCATAGCCCGCGTCTTCGAACGGCTTGCGGATCTGCGCTTCGAGCAGGTGGTTGAACGCCACGTAATCGAGCACCTTGCCGTTACGGTCGCGTTCGTTGAGCTCGGCCGTGATCATCGCGCTGTCTTCGTTGTGTGAAACGAGCGTGCCGATATAGCCGCCGAGCGTCGTCGCACGTCGAACCTTCGCGACAACGTCGGGCGTGAGCTGGTCAGGTGTGATCGTGCCGGAGATGATCGGCTCTGCGCGGAAACCCTCTTCGGTGATCTCGTTCACGTAGGCGTTCGGTGTCCACAGCGACTGCACGCCAATGCGGTCTACGTTCGGCAGGTACGTCACCGCCTGGGTCACCTTGTACAGTCGCGTCAACCCTTCCTTCGTCCAGATCGAGCCCTTGTGTGCACGCACGACCACGGTGATCCGGTTGGCGCCGAGCAGGTCGGAGCGGTACTTCTGGAAGGTCTGGATGTACTCGTGGCCGATCGGCATCTGCTTCTCGAAGCCCGCGTCCATGCGCAGCTGCACCGCGAAAAAGGCCATGACGGCGGTGAACAGGCCGATGCTCACGAGCACCGCCGCACGGTGACCGAAGAAGAACCGTTCCAGCGTTTTTACCAGGCGATTTAACACGGCAATATCCCTTCAGATGATTCAATGGCGTACGGCATGGCATCGTCAGAAGTTGCGGGTGACGAACATCCCGACGAAGTTTCGGTCCGCATACGGCTGTCCGACCGTGTTGTGCCCTCCCCAGAACAGGGTGTAGTTGATTCCGGCCTGCCATACGGTGGGGTTCTGGTTGAACAGCACGTAGAGGTTCAGTGACTTCGCCCCCTGCATGTAGTTCGCGCTCAGCGTCGGGGTGTAGCCGTACAGGCCATCGGCAAACGTAACGCCCGGCGTTACCTGCCAGCCGTGAATTAGCGTGCCGTCATAGGTCCAGTTGAAATCGACCGTCGCCCCTACCGAGCTCGACGAGCCCTGCGCCATGGCGATGGGGTAACCCAGGCTCGAGTTGTTGTTCAACCAGGGGAAATATCCCGCCATCGGCACCTGTGTGACGGTCTGCCCGCTAACCGTGCGCGTGACGCCGCTCGAGCTCAGACCCGGGTAGTAGATCCACGTCAGTTCCCAGGTCAGCGCCGCAGCGTCCGCGCCGATCAGTTTGAGAAACGGGTATTCGCTGCGTGTGAGCGCGAGGATGCCGTTGATGTCGTACTGGAATCGCTTCTTGTCGGCCCACTGCTGGCAATCGACGCCGGTCACGCCGTTGGTATTCAGGTCGAGCGGCCCGCCGGCGCCATAACAACTGGAGAGCGCCACGGCGTCATGGGGCCGGTACGAAAGTTCTGTGCCGATCGCCCAGGGGCCGAGCCCGAAGTTCGCGCTCGCGCCGAAGAGCTGACGGTTCTGCAGATACGACCACTGAAGTGTCCCGTTGGCCAGTGACGAAAGCACCGGAGACTTGTCGGTGTAGTTCAGGTAATAGATCGCGAAGTTCGCGTCGAAAGAACGCGGCGAATAGTTGAATTTCACGCCGAACTGCGGCTTGTACTTCGAGGGTGCCTCCCAGTTGACCGGGAGGCCGATGACGTTGTTCGGCGGCCCGGCGAAATCGCCATTCACGAGCCCGGTGTAGATGCCATTGAGTGCGTTCTGGTTGCCGCTGGCAGGCCCGGCGATCGTGCCCGCACTCGGTCCGGCTACGTTCAGGTTGTTGGTGCTTACCGTATAGGGCTCCGTACCGCGGCCGAGGCTGTTCGACACTGACCAGTACGATCCCACCGGCGGATAGCGGTTGCCGTTCCACTGAAACTGATAGTAATCCTCAGTACTGAATCCATGAGAAAGATCGGCGGCGAAGCTGATCATCGGCGCGGGCAGGAGCGCCTGCTTGAGTTGCGAGCCGGGAATCAGCAGCTTCTGGACATCCAGCGAATTCGTGGCGTTCACGCCACCCATCGCGAAAATGCTTTCCCCCCAGTTGATCACCTGATTGCCGAGCCGAACATGCGCGGCGTTGCCACCGATCGTGAAATCCTTCTCCCCCCACAGGTCGAGCAACTGCACGTCATAAACAATCTGCGCCGATGCGCTGCTCGAAAGCGGGGTTCTGTTCGTGTCACCGGCGAGAAAGTCGTACATGCCGGTGCCGCGGATCATGAACTTGAGTCCCTCGCTCGGCATCTTCATCAGCAGTTCGCTGGTCGCGCTGATGTAGGTGCTGAAAGGCTGACCTTTGCGATAGTTCAGGTCGCCGTTGTCGCCAACGCCCCACTGGTTCACATTAGCCGCTGCTCCACAGCCGAACGCGTTCGGGTCGCCCGTGAGCGAGCAGCTCGGGTTTTTGGTGCGGATGCCTCCGCCTGCCGTGAGGTTGGTCACCCACGAACCCGAGAGATCGTTGATCCCGGTCGTAAACTCGTAGCCGTACGCACTGGACGTTGCCGCCGCACCGGCGATAGCCAGTGAAACTGTAGCAGTCCTTCCTATTGTCTTCGCTTTCATGATTCTCCCCTGCCGCCAATTTCATAACCGGCGCGCGCCACGGTGCGCGCTGCCCCCCTTTTGGTTTGCCAGATTTCAGCGCTCGCTCACCGATCGCAGGGATTCGGCCGAGTAAAAATCTGTCTTGAAGCGAGGATCATTGACCTGCTGGTACCAGCGGATATCCTTGCCCTGGCCAATCGAGGATGCATCAAAAACGTAGCGTCCGTTGTTGAGGTCGTACTGCGCCATCGGCTCGTTGTCGCACGCGCCACCCAGTTCCCACACCGGTATAGGGTAGCTCTCACGCATCTTCCAGAGCTTGCCCTGCGCGTCATAGTCCTCGCCCACGAGCGCGAGCCAGCTGTCCTCGTCCAGATAGAAGATCTTTTTCGAAGCGACATGCCGCGCCGATGGCTTAAGCGTTGCCTCGACTACCCAGACGCGGTGCACCTCGTAGCGACGATGATCGGACGAAATGCCGGTGGGCGTGGCGACGTCGTGCAACTTGTCCTTGAAGGTGTAGATGCCGAAATCATCGTAGGGAACAATCATTTCCTGCTTGCCCACGAGCTTCCAGTTGAACCGGTCAATGGATCCATTGAACATGTTGGATTCGTCGATCAGGTATTGATTTTCGAAGCCTATCAGCGGTGCATCGTGCGTATAGGCCGGCATACGCCTCACGCGACGCTGGCCGGGAAAGTAGTAGTACGTTTCCGAGTCCTTGTCGAAGTACTGGCGTTGCACGAATGCCTGACCAGCCAGCGCAGCGGGCGAATCGACCGAAAAGTAGGCGCCCAGGTTGAACTGGTCGACGTCCTGCGGCGACGTCTTGCCTTCCTTGCCCGCTGGGAAATAGAACGCCTGCGGACCGATTGCGTCGATCCAGTCACTACTGCCGGGGCGCGGGGAAATGGCGGTAACAACCGGTGACCACTCGATACCTTCGCCGCGGTAACGCGTTTCGTAATTCAGAATCGCTTCGGCGCCGTTTTTTGGCTGCGGGAAGGCGACCCCCGGCAGCACTGCAGCCTGCACCGTCTCGCCGTCCGAAGCGAGTTTCGCCGTCGTGAGGTTTGCCTTCGAATTCTGCTCGGCGAATTCCGGCAACTGGCATTCACGATGTGACGGATAGACATCCATGCGATAGCCCTTCAGTTGCTTGACGAGCTGGGTCTGCCCCGGCGAGAGCTTGTCGGCATATTTGTCGACGTTCGACGCGTCGATCGTGTACAGGGGCTTTTCATTCTTGTACTTCCAGAAGTCGCCGCGAGCCTTGCCCCATTCCCATCCTGCGGGCGAAGCTTCCCTACCGGCAAACGCGGGCACGAGCCCGTCCTTGCTGGCCGCGCGCTCGGCGCCTGAAGGCGTAAGGTCCTCGGCAACGGCCACTCCGGCCACGAGCAATAATGCGGCCGCGATGGCGGAAGCAGCTCCGATTGTGTGCTTTCTCATCTTGACTCTCCGTCCTATCCCACTTTCGTTCGCACTACAAATTGATTGATTCAAACCCGACATCGGCGGACCAGCCCGCTCAGCCCCCGCCGCACCCTGCCACGGCCACGGCCCGAATCTCGATGCACAACTCCGGAAGCGCCAGTTGCGTTACGCCAACTGCCGTCCACGACGGATAGCGCGCCGGGAAGTACGCGTCCTTGACTTCCGAAAAGTCCTCCAACTCGCCGCGAAGGTCAGTGTGAAACGTGGTCAATTCCACCACGTCGGATAGGCTCGCGCCCGCCGTCTCGAGGACAAGCTTCAGGGACTCGAAGGCGATGCGGGCTTGCGCCTGCATGCCCTCGCCCGCTTTCATATCCGGGCCGACGCCAACCTGACCGGAGACCCAGATCGTGTCCCCCACGCGAGTCGCGGGCGAAAAGTGATAGGCGTCGTAGAACGCCTGGAACGACGTCGGGATAATCGATTGCCGCGAAGTGGGCATTGCCATGATGGTAGTTCCTTTGATCAGACGAGTTGACGGAAACACGTTGCGCGAAACGGATCCCCGTCTTTCAGCGCGGCGAGTTCTGCAACGAACAAGACCCCCGCCGGTGTGAAGCCCGAGATACTCGGTTGCGGAAGGGGGCTGAAAACCGCGTCGTCGCCGAAAAAACGCAGCACGAGCGTGTGGCGATCCGGAAACGCCGGATCCACCGCGCCGCCACCGTGAAGTACGCCCGGATGCAACAGCAAGACGTCACCCGGCTCGGTCGCCCAGGAAATGATGTCGTAGGCACCCGGGTTAGCGCGGCGCTCTACTTCGATATTTGGCAAGCGAGGCCAGACATCGCCGCCATGCAAGGGATCAGTCGGATCTTCAGCATTTTGAAAGGTCGTGCCGTCGTGACGTGGGCCTTGATGCGACCCACGCACGACCTCGAGCGCATTTTGCTTGGGCACCGCCTCGAAACTGATCCAGGCATTGCCGAAGTGCTTCCCCTTCCATGGCAGGTAGGACGTGTCCTGATGCCAAGGCGAGCGGCCGCTACTACCCCCACTCTTGAGAAACAGTTCCTCGGCGAAATACCAGACGTTGTCTGAACCCCAAAGATCCGCGAACAGTCGGCCGAACGGCAGCTCGCCAGCGAGCTCGTCCAGACGCCCCTTCGCATACGGATTGGCGTTGTCGTTGTGCGTCTTGTGCACTGTGCCTTCGAAGAGGCTGCAGGCCATGGGCCCGGGGTTCTCTATACCCCAGTCGAAGACCTGTCGGCACCGGACCAACTGTTGCTCGCTGAGAAGGCCCTTGACCAGAACGGCGCCGTCCTCCACGAAGGCCTTGCGTGTGGCTTCATCCATTGCTGAACTCCTGAGTCGTCAACAGGCGACCCGGTTGCAAACGCTTCCCGCGACGCCTTCGTAGAAAATGCTACCAAAGTTAGGTCATAATACAAAAATAAGAAAAAGAAAAAAGACAGGGAATTCCCTGTGTTCCGGGGGTTACGGCCAATGACGAAGTACCGAACGTGCCCCGACCCCTCCTAGATCAGCGAGCAACCCGTCGAACCAGAACTGCCCTATCAGGCCGCCCGGGCGCCCGTGCGCGCTTCGCGAACGGATCGGTGTTGCGATCATCAGTCTTGTGCGCAGCGCAGTCGAAGAAGCAGGCAGCGATGGGTCCCAGCTTTTTTATATCCTGGGCCAAGATCAGGATGCGCCGGGTTAGTGACCGCTCGCTCACAAGGTCAATGGCTAGACAGCGTCTTCCTCGGCGAATGCCTCGCGTGGCTTCATCGACCGTGGAGCTCCTGAAACGTCGTTCGGCGTCGTGGTTGCATACGCCTCCAGAATCTTCCTAGGAAACGCCACCTAAATTAGGTCATGAAGAAAAACAACAGGTAACAGGAAAAGAAGGCATCCGCGGCCTTCTCTCAGGCTTGCGCGAGCGACAGCCTGCCAGGTCCACGGCGGTTCCCGGGAAGCAGTTCCTGCACCTTAGCGCAGCTTGAACTATCCAGACTGCCTTTTCGGGCGTGAGGCAGTAGCTACGACGCCAAAGTTTTTCTTGCGTTATTTGGTAAACGTACCTATCTTAGTCTTTGTGTACTACGTTTTACGTTTTTGAGTATATCTGCTCTTCCGCATGCAGACGGGAGGGTCGGGTCGAGAGGCCCAGCTTGCAGATCTGTTGCGAACACTGCCCGCAAAGATCGACGTCGAGTCGCCCTTGCGCGAACGGGGGAGCGCCGATGCGGTACGCGGCCCTCCCCTTGCTGGCGACGTGCTGCAGGCGAACGAGTTGGCAACCCGGCGTCTTCGCAGCGCAGTACATGAGAGCCGGCATGAAGCGGCGTTTGTCGCAAAACCGGTGTGGTGGCCGTTAGTGGTGGAAAGAGTGGGAGACGATAATGTCCAGCATTCTCAGCAATTGGATTTATGTGGGCAGCAATGCATACGACGAATACACGTTCGTGCCATGGTTGAACCGGAACGTCTACCGTCGGACTGTAGATTTTAGTAAGGTATGCATACTGTAACGCCGACGATTCTTTGACATTGAAGGAGCATTTTGATTGGCATCGAGAAGATTTCGAGCGATCCGGCCATGGCAGAGTTGGATGAACGGATCAAACGTGAAAGATCCACTGGCGTGTACAGGTTCATGGCAGCGCACCACCGATATGTCAGCGCTCGCGAGTTGGTTGCGAACGAAACGTGTGCGGCTCGCATTGATCAAGGCGCTTGGACGTCTGCTTTGACGACTTTGCAGTTTCCGCTCGATTTCTAAGTTTGTTGTTTTTACTATTCGTCGTCATGCCGTTCCATGGAAGGCCGCTTGAACCGTTCGTGACCGCGGAATATTGAGGAACATAGACCGTGTTCACGAACCTGAGCGAAGTTTCAATGGGGTGGTTGCACACTCCTGCTCGCCGGCTGCGCGACATCGTGCTCTCGGCGATTGTGGTTTTCTGTTCGCTAACGGGGCCGTGTTATGGCGCTGTTGCGCCGACGTGGCCGACGTCGGCCGAAGCGGTCGACTTGCCGCTAGAGGAAGCACCCACGGCAGAGGAAATCGCAACTGTTGTGAGTTCTCGTTTTCATATAGGATTGCACGACGCCTTGGGGATCGGTCACGCGGTGCTAACTGCGGCAAGGCACTACACAATCTCGCCGTTGTTATTGCTCGCAGTGATCGCAGTCGAATCTAGTTTCGACAGATTTGCGGTAAGTGTGGTTGGCGCGAAGGGACTCATGCAAGTGCTTCCGAGCCAACACAGAGACCGTGTCCTGCGCACGTCCGATTTGACCGACCCGCGCACGAACGTCCGCATTGGGTCTGCAATTCTGCGAGACTACATAAGGTCGTCAGGTGGAAACCTTGAGGGCGCGTTATTTCGCTATAGCGGGGGCGCCAAGGGCTATGCACGACGCGTAGCCGATCGCTTGAGCATGATGAGAATGGCATTTGGTTTGTAGGCGCAGCCTTGTTTGGATCTAGTTGTGAAATTAATAAAGTAATGCGCCTGATCCGATGCCAGTTCGGCGACATGCAGGCTTCCGCAGCACGAAAGACCACAAGTACCTTGTCGTCATTGGCGAGTTCCTGTCATACGTGGTTCGCCCGCGCGACGCACGCTCTATGCGCTGGCCTCCCTCTCCCATCGCTGGTCGAAGGGAATGTGTTGGCGTCGAGCCTGCTTCTCACATGCGTAACCAAAATGCCAAACGAACGTTCGGAAATGCAATCACCGGCGAGGATTGATATAAGTTTGGTCAATCTCGTACAGCCAAAATTCTCCTGTACGTCTACCCCATATAGGTAGATAGCAACCGATTGATTTTTAAGAGAAAATATTTGGGGAAATAACGCAACGCGCCATCTGGCGTGGGTCCCCTAGCCGGAAACTTGCACGAAAATCAAGGTGACACCGTCACGCGTCAACAAGGTCAAGCCCGTTTTCGCCATCCGATTGATCTGAAACCACCGTTGCTTCAGCGCAGAAACATAGGAGTGCAGATTAAGAATTTATCCCTTTTATTATGTAAAATAATATTGCCATGTCTGCGCAAGAAGAGCTACCGAATCCCATCGGACCCGTCGAAAGCGAGCGGTATCCGCACTCGGACTTCTTGCGTTTAAGGACCTCATCGCCATAGACGCCCATGCT
>NZ_CAJMYY010000053.1:0-32802 GCF_905220185.1 Paraburkholderia sp. J11-2
AGGCCTGCATAGCTACGGCAGTCTGTGAGGAAAACGAAAGAATATCTGCGGGTTTCTACCCACGCGTTTCGGCGAGCAATACTACTTAAATCCGGCTTCGTCGCGGACAAGAATGTCACCAGGGGTTTCGGTGCGTGACCGGCGTAAAGTTGGAGTGCCTGAAATGAGACGCGTCTACTTTCTGTTGCCCACCCCACAGCGTGCGCGCAGGATCGTCGGAGAACTGCTTATGCAGCGAATCGAGTGGCGGCATATGCATGTCATCGCCAACGAGAATGTGTCGATCGACGGCTTGCCGCAGGCATCGCTCGCGCAACGCAGCGATCTGCTTGTGTCGCTGGCGCGAGGCACGGCGGTAGGCTGCGCGACCGGATTGCTGGTGGCGCTGATTGCGTTCGTCGTGCCGCCCGAAGACCTCAGGATCGCCAGCGGCACCGTGGTGATCCTCGCGCTTTCAGGAACAGGATTCGGCGCATGGGTGGCGGCGATGATCGGCGTCGACATGCCAAATTCGCGATTGAAGCGTTTCGAAGCGGGAATTCTCCGGGGCGAGCTTTTGATAATGATTGACGTTCCGAAAGAGCGCGTGGCGGAGATCGAGCAAGTGATCACACTTCAGAACGCGCAGGCACACGTGGAGGAAGGCGACCCAGGCATGCCCGCGATCCCGTGACGCGCGCAGACCGAAAGTCAAGAAGGGAGAGCGTAGGGCGCGGCGACCTGCTAATGCTCGCGCCGTACGTAGCAGAGGGCGACCGGCCGACTGAACTGGTCCGCAGTCGGCCGGCTCGCTATTCAAGCGCCTCGCGTTGCAGCCAACGGCTCTGCGTCAGGCAATCAACTGGCCGCGAGCAGCTGCTTGTAGCGCGCCAGCACGCGCGGAACATAAAGCCTTGTTTCCGGCAGCGAGGGCACGCGATAGCCGGCGCGAATCACGGCGTTCTCTCCAGCGTTGTAAGCGGCCAGCGTGAGTTCTACGTCGTCCTTGAACAAGTCGAGGAGAAAGCGCAGATACCGCGCGCCGGCCAGCACGTTGTCGCGCGGATTGAACATGTCGCCTTCCGAGAAACGCTTCGCGGTTTCCGGCATCAACTGCATCAATCCCAGTGCGCCTTTATCCGATACCGCCTTCGGGTTATATCCCGACTCGACGTCGATCACCGCACGAAGCAATTCGGGTTTCACGCGAAACGAGCGACTCGCTTCGTCGATGACGTCCGCGTACAAAGGGAAGCCGGCGCTGCCGGTTGACTTGCGGGACCGGCGCCTCGCGCCGGGTTCCCCTGGCGGCTCGCCAGCAACGATTAGCTTCAATCCAGGCTTGCCCGGCACGTTCGTGAGAACGATCGCCCCATTGCCGTCGACCGTCCCGAATATCTGGGCATATGCAGATTTCGGCAACACCGCGCCGAGCATCGCGAAGGCGAGAATGATTGCGTTTCGCACGCTGGTTGAAGGGTGGCGATCCATCGTTGTTTTCTCCTGCACCTGAATTGTGGTAGCAGAAAAAACCGATCGACAATGGGGCACCTCCCTACACTTCGCATCGTGATTTGGCCGCCGCAAAGCACATTGCAGAAACTTAACATTCGAAACAAATGGTAAGAGACGGTAATTGGCCGATACAAATCTATTGCGATGCAGGGCGCCTGTTTTCTTCTCATGCGGCGCAACTGTGACGGGTTAATTTGCACCCGGCGGCAACAATGAACGGATTTCCCGTTATCCCTGGCCTATCCCTTGCGATGGCCAATCCTCTGCGGAATGCAAAAGGGTTCGAATTTGAAACATTTTTGATGCCCGCCGCGCTCCCGAAATTTGCGGAAATGTGGAGACGCGCGCCGGTGCTTGTTCACCGGGAAGTGGCGTGAACCTTGCAAATGGCACGCGCGTGTAGGGTGCGTGGAAAACGGGCGTAAAGCAGATACTTAGGAATTCGAATGTAAGTGATGAAAGCTTAACGGAAGGTTTCGGAATAGTCAAATCGTTAAGCCGTTCATGACGACTGAGGGCGTTGGAACCGGGAGACAAGACGTGAATACCAAATGTCGCGTTGTAATCGCAGAGGACCACGATCTGCTGAGAAATGGCCTACGTTCGATGCTGTGCGCGCAAGGCGACTACGACGTCGTCGGCGAAGCGAGGGACGGCAAGGAAGCCTGCCAGCAGGCCATGACGCTCGCCCCTCATCTGATCCTGATGGATCTGTCGATGCGGGGGATGAATGGCATCGACGCCAGCGCAACGATCAAACGGCGATCGCCGGACGTGCGCATCATTGCGCTCACCGTGCATCAGAACGAGGAGTACGTGCGCGAGGCGCTGCGTGCGGGCGTGGACGGCTACGTGCTCAAGGACGTGTCGTTCGACGAACTGCTGGTCGCAATGCGCTCGGTCATGCAGGGAAAGAAACATCTGAGCGCAGACGTGTACGGGTACATGGTGGACTCATTCGTGAGCGGCGGCCGCGAAGCGCCCGCGCCCAAGCATGCGTGGGACGTGCTGACGGCACGCGAACGCAGCGTGCTGAAGCTGATCGCGGAAGGGCGCACCAACCGGCAGGTCGGACAGTATCTGAACCTGAGTCCCAAGACGATCGAGAAGTATCGCGCAAGCATGATGCACAAGCTTCACATCGCCAACCTGACCGAACTGGTTCTCGTGGCGATGAGCATGGGCCTGCTGACGTCGCTTGCGGCCAAGTGCGCTGAGCCGAATGTGGACGACGAGCACTTGCCGGAGCGCTCCGAGCCGGCTGCGGGTTCGGGACCTGGGGGCGAGCTGCCCGAATACCGGCTAGGCGAAACGGGAACCTGAACGCGGCGCAGACCGCGCTAGCGCATCCAGGTTGCACTAACGCGCGTACCTGTCGCCGCGGAAGACTCGATCGAGAACGCGCCGCCGTGCATTTCGACACGGTGCTGCATGCCGATCAGGCCCAATCCTGTCGTGTAGGCGTCTTCTGTGGCGAACGGATGGTTCTCATAGCCAATGCCGTCGTCCTGAATCGTCAATAGCCAGCCTCTCGTGTCGCCGCGCAGGCTAAGCGAGATTTGCGTAGCCGCGGCATGCTTGACGGCGTTGTTCAACGCCTCCTGAGCGACTCGGAACATGTCCGCTTTCAGGTGCTCGGGCACGTCCTTGTCCGCAACGTCGCAGTCGAACGAGACCGACAACGCCGCCGTGCCGTGTTCGATGCGCCGGCACAGCGAACTCAATGCCGCGGGCAACCCCAGCTTGTCCAGCATGAGCGGCCTGAGCTCACCGCATATTTGCCGCACGTCGCCGATCGTTTCGCGGATCCGGAACACGGTCGAATCCAGCAGGTTCACCGCGTCGTCGATCTGCCCGCGGCGTATGCGCATCAGCGTGTCTTCCGTCATCAGCTTGATGAGCGTTAATGCCTGGCCGAGTCCGTCGTGCAACTCCGCGGCAAGACGCTGGCGTTCCTTCTGCTGGCCCATCATCAGATACGTCTGGCACAACCGCTCGCTTGCATCGAACACGTCGGCCGGATCGGCGGACCGGGTTTCGAAGGTCAGCGGCTCTTCGAATAGCGTCAGCAAGACGGTCGATCCAGGGTGTCTTGTGGGCAACAGTTGCTGATGCAGCGCGAGCCGCGTTGGATGGCCTGTGCGGCTGCTGAGGACCGCACTGAACGAATGGAACTCGCGAGCCGCGCTCGCGGAGAGCGCGTCGGCCAGTTCGTCATGAAAATCGTCGGGCGCGAGGTCGGCGAGGCCCTTGCCGGCAAGCTCGGCGCTCGAATAGCCGAGCAGCGCGGCGGCACTGCGGTTTGCCGACACGAAGGTCCCATCGGGCGTGAGAATCGCGAGCGCCGCTCCACGCGCGTCGGTGACGACGCCCGCGTCGGGTTGTCTGGAACACGCGGTACTGCGGAGCTTGCGCATCGCTTCGATCAGGTCGAGCAATCTTACCTGCGGTCCCCCTGGCTGGCTTTCATCCATTGGAGCTCCCCGATGCGTCGGTGTCGGTATAAGCAATTAGTAAGATTATCCGGATTGTAGGCCGTGATCGATTCAAGCCGCAACGGGGAAATTGTGGGGTCGTAGTGTGGGAGCACTCCCACTGATCAGTGCGGGTTTTCCATCAAGCGGACATACCCCACCGCCATTTGGGGGCCCTCATCCAATGACGCTCTTGGGCAAATTCATGACACTGGATTTGCGAGGGAGTGAGCGCGCCGCGGCCCGCGCGTCGCGAAAAGCAACCCTTCTCCTCATTTCTGGAGACCGGTATGAACAGGACTGCAAAATTAAGGGTAGGCGCATTGGTGCTGACGGGCATGGCGCTCGCGGCAACGGCGGCGTGGTGCGCACCTGACGGGGACGCCGAAGCCGGTGCCGATCCGCACATGCATCATCACATGATGGCGGGCATGACGACCCGCACGACAGCGCAGTACACGCTGCCCTCAGTCGATCTCGTGCGCGACGACGGCAAGACTGTTTCGCTGATCGACGAGTTGAATGACGGCAGGCCCGTGATCCTGACGTTCATCTACACCACCTGCACGACGATCTGCCCGATGATCAGCCAGACGCTCGAAACACTGCAAGGCGATCTGGGCAGCGACCGGGACAAGGTCCACATCGTGTCGATCTCGATCGATCCCGAAGAGGACACGCCTGCACGGCTCAAGGCTTACGCGGCGAGGTTCGAAGCGGGCCCCGAGTGGCAGCACTACACGGGCACGGTCGAGGCGAGCATTGCGGCGCAGCGCGCGTTCAACGTCTATCGCGGCGACAAGATGAACCATACGCCGGTTGCATTCCTGCGCGCCGCGCCCGGCAAGCCCTGGCTGCGCATCGACGGCTTTGCCACGCCGTCGGAACTGCTCGCCGCGTATCACGACATGGTCGCTTCGAACTAGGCGCGCAGCGTCCAGCAAGGAGCAACGAAATTGGAAAAAAGACATCGCGTGCTGATTGCCGAGGACCAGCATTTGCTGCGCACCGGCCTTTGCCGCATGGTTTCCGAACTGGACGACTACTGCGTCGTCGGCGAGGCGAGCGGCGGGATCGAAGCCCATCGCCTCGCCAGAGAGACGCTGCCCGATCTGATCCTGATGGATCTGACGATGCCCGGCGGCAGCGGCTTCGAGGCGATCGTCGCGATCAAGCGCGAGTGCCCGTGCATCCGGATCATCGTCCTTACCGTTCATTGGAGTGAGGACCATGTGCGCGAGGCGTTCGCCGCGGGAGCCGACGGCTACGTGGTCAAGGACGCGTCGTTCGACCAGCTGGTCCGGGAAATGCGCGTCGTGATGCAGGGCAGGCGCACGGCCGGCGTCAACTGGGTTAGCGGCGGCACGCACGGGTCGCAAGAGGACATCGCCCACCATGCGCAGCTCTGGAACGCGTTGACTGGCCGCGAACGCACTGTGCTGCGGCTCGTGGTCGAAGGGCGCACGAACCGGCAGGTTGGCGAGTGCCTGAGCCTGAGTCCCAAGACCATAGAAAAGCATCGCGCGAACCTGATGCGCAAGCTCGGCATCAGGAACCTGAACGGCCTCGTGCGCCTCGCGATCGACATGGGCGTGCTGACGCTGCCCGATGACGAGCATGTGTGAAATCCCTCCAGACAGGGACGGTGCAACTGGAGGGTCTTTACCCATGTCTTTGGACGGCACTCCCTACTTCTTGGCTGTATCGACCTGAACAAAAATGCATTCAACGGCTTCAGCGACGCTGAAGCGGTGAGTCGATACAGGGGAGGGGTGCCGTGTCCAGCGAATCGACCTCTATCCAATGCGGCATGCGTCAGGCCGAAACCGGTGCGCCACGGCGTTGCGCAAGTCTTGCGGCGCACGCAAGCGCGCGTGCGAGCCGCGGCTTCACGCTGCTGGAACTGCTCGTCGTGATGGTCATCATCGGCTTGCTGGCCGGTCTCGTCGCCCCCCGATACTTCGAACAGGTCGGCAAGTCGAACGTCAAGATCGCGCGCGCACAGATCGTGTCGCTCGGTCAGGCGCTCGATCAATACCGGCTGGACGTCGGCGTCTATCCAACGACCGAAGAGGGCCTCGACGCGCTGGTGGTCAAGCCGCAGAACGCGACCCGCTGGAGCGGCCCCTATTTGCAGAAGGCCGTGCCGGTGGATCCGTGGGACCGCCCGTATCAGTATCGTTCGCCGGGTGACCACGGCGACTACGACCTGTTTTCGCTGGGCAAGAACGGACGCGGCGACGGTACGGGAGAGAACGTCACGATCTCGTCGTGGTAGCGATGCGCGGCGGGGCCGCTGCGCCGGTAACGGATGGTCTGCAAGGAGAGTCGACGTGAAGTACGTGCTGCGTGTCTTCGATACGAATGGCTCAGTGCAGACGCTTCGCATCGACAGCGACTCGTCGACGGCAGCCACGGCGCTTGCGCGTTCTCGCGGCCTGCGTGTCGTGTCGGTTCGCGCCGATGGCGTCCGGCGGCGCAGTCGTGCGAACCGGCTCGGGATACCCGGCGCCCGCTTCAACGTCGAACTCTTTGCGCGCGAACTCGCCGCGCTGCTCGACGCGGGCGTGGGCGTCGTCGATGCCTTGCGCACGCTTGGCGGCAATGAACGCCGGGAGGCGTCGGCGCAGGTGTATCGCGACCTCTTGCGCCGGCTGGAGGAGGGGCAATCGCTCTCCGCTGCGCTCGAGCACGCCAGTCATGTCTTCCCGCTCGTTCTGGTCGCATGCGTGAAGGCGAGCGAGCAGACCGGCGGTCTCGCCGACAGCCTCACACGTTTTTCGCGCAACAGTGCGACACTCCACGAACTGCGCTCACGCGTGGTATCGGCGGCGATCTATCCGACGGTCCTGCTGTTCGTCGGCGCGGCTGTCGTGCTGTTCCTGCTCGGTTTCGTGGTGCCGCGCTTCGCGAGCCTGCTCGAACACAGCGGACGCGAGTTGCCGATGCTGTCGCGCATGCTGATGGCCTGGGGCGGCATGGTGCATGCGCACGGGGCCGGGCTGAGCGTCGGCCTCGCCGTGCTGGTCGTGGCAACAGGCTTCGCCTTGCGCCGCCCGTTCGTGCGCAACTGGATCGCCGACCGGATGCTGGCGCTGCCGGGTATCGGGCAACACTTTCGTGTCTTTCGCCAGTCGCAGTTCTATCGCACGACCGCCATGCTCGTCGACGGCGGCATTCCCGCGGTGAAGGCTTTCGACCTTGCACAAGGTCTGGTCGGACGCGCGGACCAGGCCGCACTTGCCGGCGCACTGCAGCGGGTGCGCAACGGCGCGAAGGTCTCGGACGCGTTTCAGGAGGCCGGGCTCGCGAACGCGATCGCGTACCGCCTGCTGACGGTCGCAGAGAAGACGGGTGGTCTCGGCCCCGTGCTCGACCGCATTGCGGCGTTCCAGGAAGCGCAGGTGTCGCGCACGATCGATCTGATTTCGCGACTGATCGAGCCGGCGATGATGATCTTCATTGGCGTGGTGATCGGCGGCATTGTCGTGCTGATGTACATGCCGATCTTCGAGATCGCGTCGAGTATTCAGTAGATAGTCAGCAGTACGTATTGGGGAAGCGCGTGGATACCGTCATCGCCCTGCAGGAAGGCCCCCAGGCCGAAGCGCGCGCCGATCTGCGCGACGCGCTGAGAGCGCTCGGCGAGCGGCATGGTTCCGGAATTCGCGCGCTCGAGGAGCTGATGGCCCAGACCTCGCTCAGCGCGGATGAGCTGCGTGTGCAACTGGCGGCGCAATTTCGCATGAAGTCGATCAGTATGCGCGAATTGAATCAGCTCGAACCGGATTTCGAAGTCGTTTCGTTCGTCGACGCGACAACCCGCCTCTGCATCTGCTTCCACGATCCAGACGATAGCGATAGCCGCGGGCGGCTGTTCGCGATCGCCGATCCGCTCGATGCCCGCACGCGCGGCTGGATCGAGCACCGCATGCGCTCGCAGCCGGGCGTCCCGTATCGCTGGGCGCTCGCAAGCGCAGGGGACATCAATGCCTGGCTGACCGTGCGCGAAAAGGATGTTCGCGCATTGGACTCCCTTGCGTTCGACGATCCGATCCAGAACGCGGTCGATCCCGCTTCGCTCGCGTTGACGCTGCAGGGCATCAGCAGCGACGACAGTCCGGTCGTCAGGCTGCTCAATTCGACAATCTACGACGCGCTCAAGATGATGGCGAGCGACATTCACCTCGAATGCCGCGCGAACGGGCTGATGGTCAAGTGCCGGGTGGATGGCGTGCTCACCGTGGTGGGCCGCGCCGAGGGCCGCGACGTTGCGGACCAGGTGCTCTCGCGCGTGAAAGTGATCTCCGAGCTCGATATCGCGGAGCGGCGCGTGCCTCAGGACGGGCGCTTCAAGGCGCAGTACGCGGGGCGTGAAATCGACTTTCGCGTGTCGATCATGCCGAACCAGTTTGGCGAGGATGCGGTGTTGCGCATTCTCGACCGCTATCAGCTTTCGCAATCCGCAGGTGGCCTGACGCTCGAGGCACTCGGTTTTCAGGAGGGCGACACGCGCTTCATGCGTACGATCGCCTCGATGCCGTACGGCATGTTGCTCGTCACGGGGCCGACCGGCAGCGGCAAGACCACGACGCTCTATGCGATTCTCACGGAAATCAACAACGGCCTCGAGAAGATCGTGACGATCGAAGATCCGGTCGAATACCAGCTCGGCGAGATCCTGCAGATTCCGGTCAACGAGGCCAAGGGACTGACGTTCGCACGCGGGCTGCGCTCGATTCTGCGGCACGACCCGGACAAGATCATGGTCGGCGAAATCCGCGACCCGGAAACGGCGCAGATCGCCGTGCAGGCCGCACTGACCGGGCACCAGGTGTTCACGACCGTTCACGCGAACAACGTGTTCGACGTGATCGGCCGCTTCACCAATATGGAGGTCGATCCGTACTCCTTCGTTTCCGCGCTGAATGGCGTGATTGCGCAGCGCCTGCTGCGCCAATGCTGTCCGGATTGCATGACCGAAGACACGATTGACAAGGAGACGCTGATCCGCTCGGGAATCGACCCGGACGCAGCGGGAAACTACCTGTTTCGCCGCGGCACAGGCTGCGCCGCATGCCGCGGCAGCGGGTATCGCGGGCGGCGTGCGATTGCCGAGGCGCTGCGCATGAACGACGAACTCCGGCAACTGCTATCGGAGCGCGCGCCGCTCGGGCACATCAAGGCCGCGGCAATGCGCTATGGCATGCAGACGCTGCGCGTCGCCGCAATCGAGCTCGTGAAACGCGGCGAAACGACACTCGAGGAGATCAACCGTGTCACGATGGTTGAATAGTCCGGTTGCAATCGGCATCGGCACACGCGAGATCGTCGTCGGGACCCGCGCGCCCGGACGGTGGCACCCGCGCAAACACCTGCCGTCGGCTGAGCCGCTCAGCTTCGCGATTCCCGACGACCTGTACGGCACCGAAGCGGGCCTGCTCGCTGCGCTGCGTGCGGCGCTCGTCGCCACACCCGGCGCCGATGCAGCGGAGGCAGCGGAAACCGTCGAGAGCGCGCCGCGCGAGGCGAAATCGCCGACACGCAACGCACACGTGGTGCTGGACGACTTCTGGGGCAACCACGCGATATTGCGCGGCGACTTTCGCACGCTGCGCGCGCGCGAACTCGAAGAGATCGCGCTGGCCCATTTCACCGACACCTATGGCATCGACGGCGAATCGCTGCTGGTGCGCTTTTGCGTACAGCAGGGCGGCCGCGCATTGTTTGCGAGCGCGATGTCGCGCGCGCTGCATGACGGCATGCATGAAGTGGGCATTGCTGGAAATGTGCGGATTTCCCGCTTGAAACTGGGCCTGCCGGAAATGCTCAATTGCGCCGACATCGTGGCGGGCGGCGATGCGCTGCTGATCTTCGTGGCCGAGGAGTTGATGCAGGCCGTGATGGTCGAGCAGCGCGGCTGGGCCGCCTATGACGCGCAGCGCCTCTTTCCCGGCGACGCGGGCAACGCGCCGAGGCTTGCCGAACTGGCCGAGCAGCTGTTCGAGCGCTCGGCGACGCGAGCGGGCTTCAAACGGGAAGACTGCACGATCTATTTGTTCGGGTACGACACCGACCCCGCGCCGTTCGAAGCGCGTTTTGCGGCTGCGATCCGGCCGACGCAACCGGCGCCGGACAGTTCGCCCGCACGCCTGCTGATGGAGCACGCGCAATGATCCAGATCCTCGACATCGACTTCGCCAGGCGGCGCGCGCGCATCGGGACGAGCGGCCTGATCTTGCTGGGTGTCGCCGCCGTGCTGCTGCTCGCGTGTGCAGTGCGCCTCTGGCATGCCTACGCCGAGAACGATCGCGTGCAGACCGATCTCGACGTCGTCCGGCATCGGACGTTCGCGCAACAGCACGCGGTGAAACCGCCGCTGACACTGGCCGCGAAGCTCGCGGAAAAGCAGAGCCTGTCGATACTGCGCGAGCTGACCGTGCCATGGCAGGACCTCTTTTCAATCGTGGAAGACTATCCGGAGCACGATGTCGCGCTGATCGGCATCGACCAGAACCCGGCGCAGAGCCAGATTCGCATTACGGCGGAAGCGAAGAATTTCGACGCGATGATCGCGTACCTGAAGTATCTGCAGACGAGCGTGCTGTTGCGCGAAGCCGTGCTCAACGATCATCTGGTCGAGACCAATGTGCCCGGCAAACCGGTTCGCTTCCAGATCACTGCCGTCTGGAGGAAATCATGAACGCGGAGCAACTGCGGGACAGGCTGCTGACACTGCGGTTCGAGTTGCGGCGCTCGTACGGCCTGCCTGGACTCGCGGGTGTGCTGATGTTCGGCGCGGCGGCACTCATGTGCGTTGAAATCGCCAATGTGGATGCCGATACGAAAGCCATGCAGGATTCGGGCCGGCTCACACGGGCAGTCGCGGCGCACCCGCCTGGCGGCGCGCATAGCGCGGCGACGGATGCGGTTGCGCTCGACGCGTTGCCGGAACTGTTCCCGCATTTTTCGCAAAGCGCGGACGATATCGCGGCGATATTCGAGCAGGCGCGTGGCAGCAATCTGACGCTCGGCTCGGCCGAATACCAGGTGAGCACGGACGCCGGTGCGCGCTTCACGCGCTATCAGGTGATGTTGCCCGTCAAGGATCAGTACAGTGCGATCCGGCATTTTCTGGCGTTGGTGCTCAACAAGGTGCCGAATGCCGCGCTACGGGAAATCCATGTCGAGCGTCCCGCGGTGGACGGCAATATTCTCGACGCGCGGGTGCGCTTCGAACTGATTTACAGGAGCGTCCAGCCATGAAACCCGCTCTGCCCATGCGTGTGCTGCTGGTGTTTTGCGCAATCGCGGCTGCCGGGGCAGGGTATCGCGTGCTGGTCGCGGCGCGCCAGATGCCGGCGCAAGTCGCCGTGCTCGACACTCAGCATCGCAATGACAGCCACCTGCGACCCGACGCCAGGCATCGCAAGCACCCGTCCGCAGCAGCCGACAAGGCCGCGGCGCCGGCGTCGGGTGCGCAGGGCGCGGACGTCGGTACGGCGGTGGAGAGCGCCCATGCGAAGCTTCTTTCTTTGCGCGCGCCGCTTTCGCTCGAGTCGAACCACGATCCATTCACGGTCTCTTCGTGGCTTCCGCCGCCACCGCCAGTCGAAGTGCCTGTCGTGCCGGTGCAGCCCGCCGCGCCCACCGCGCCCCCCGTGCCGTTCACGTACGTGGGCCAAATCGATGCAAAGGCAGCCAGGCCGCAAGTGTTTCTCAGCAACGGGGATCAGTTGTTGATCGTGTCGCCAGGCGACGTGATCGACAACCAGTACCGTATCGAGTCGGTGTCGGAGTCGGACGTCGTGCTGACCTATTTGCCGCTGCACGAAAGGCAGGTGGTAGCCATTCCACGCGAGGACAAATAAATGAATGCCTCATGCACACGGGGTGCGAGCCGCGATGGGGACAGCGGCCCGTCAACACGCCTCTCGAAGGTCGCTCGGTTTCCTGTTCCGTTGCCAGGCGCGATGCAGATCGCGAGAGGGCGCGTGCTTGCGCTTGCCGTTGCCGTGTCCGCGCTCGCCTTCGGCGGCTGCATGCACGTACCGAACATTCATGACGATCCCACCGACGCCCAGGCGAAAGTCGACTATCTGAACCAGCGCAACGCCCAGGTCAAGACGCTGCTCGACCAGGCCGATCAATTCCGCAAGAGCTACCAGTTCGACGACGCGATCCGTAACCTCTTCCAGGCATACGCCATCGATCCGACCAATGAGCGCATCCGCAAGATCGGCCTGCAGATCGATCAGGACCGCAAAGATCTGGCCATTCTTCAGGAAGCCGAACGGATGATGAAGCGAGGCGCCTATTCGCAGGCCGCTGAACGGGTGCACCGCGTGCTGGTGGAGAACCCGACCAATACCCTCGCGCAGCAGATGCAGACGGAGCTCAACGCGAAGCTGAGCCAGCAACGTGCGGAGCGCGACGACAAGCTGGCGGCGTCGTCGATCATGCAGAAGCCGGTGACGCTGCAGTTTCGCGAAGCGAACGTGCGCATGGTATTCGAAGCCTTGTCGCGCACCACGGGGTTGAACGTCATCTTCGATCGCGACGTACGCTCCGATCTGAAGACGACGATCTTCGTGACGAACGCTTCGGTGCAGGACACGGTCGACATGATCCTGATGCAGAATCAGCTCGACAAGAAGCAGCTCAACGCCAATACGCTTTTCATTTATCCCGCCACGCCCGCCAAGCAGCTCGAGTATCAGGAGCTCAAGGTGCGCACGTTCCAGTTGTCGAACGTCGAGGCCAAGCAGATCCAGCAGTTGCTCAAGAGCATTCTGAAGATCAAGGAGGTCGTGATCGACGAAAAGGCCAATACCGTGACGGTTCGCGGCACGCCCGACACGATCAAGGTTGCCGAGGAGATGGTCGCCGCCCAGGATCTGCCGGACCCCGAGGTGATGATGGAAGTCGAGGTGCTGGAAGTGTCGCACGAGCGACTGACCGATCTTGGCATCGACTGGCCGAACTCGTTCACGATGTCGACGCCGAGCACCGCGACGACATGGGGCATTCTGCATCATCTGACGATCAATGAACTGAATGTGAGCAGCCTTTCGGCCACGGCGAACTTCAAGCTCACCGACACCGACGCGGATCTGCTTGCGAGCCCGCGCATCAGGACGCGCAACAACGAGAAAGCGCGCATCATGATTGGCGACAAGGTGCCGGTGATCTCGAGTTCGAGCACGCCGAGCACGAGCGGCCCCTCTTATACGCAGATGATTCAGTACCTCGATGTCGGCATCAAGCTCGAAGTGCAGCCACGGGTCTATCGCGACGGCGACGTCGGCATCCAGCTCAATCTCGAAGTCAGCAACATCACGAACACGATCTCGAGCAGCAATTCCAATGGCCTGAATTCGCTCGCCTATCAGATCGGCACACGCAGCGCTTCGACGAGTCTGCGCCTGCGCGATGGCGAAACCCAGATTCTCGGCGGCCTCATCTCCGATGAAGACCGCAGAAGTGCCAACAAGGTGCCCGGTCTTGGGCAGTTGCCGGTACTGGGGAGGCTGTTCTCCAACCACAACGGCGACCACGTCAAGACCGAGATCGTGTTGCAGATCACCCCGCACATCGTCCGGCCGATGGTTGCCCCCGATGCGGACACGCAGGAATTGTGGTCGGGCACCGATGTCAATGTGCATGCCGATCAGCTTCGGCTGGACCCCGTCGTGGCGAGCGCGGCCACGTCCGTGGCCCCGGCGGCGAAGCCGATGCCTGGCATGGTCGGCGGCGGCACGGTGGGGGGCGCGTCTTCGCGAAGCGGCGCCGAAGCGTATCCCGCGCTGCCGTCGCCTTCGAACGGCGCGTTCGGACAAATGGCGCCCGCGCCGCGCACGACGCCGCCGCCCGAACCGTACGGTGGACGCTTCTCGCGAAACCCTGCGCAGCAAACGGCTCCAGCGGGGCAGTACGGGCAGTCTGGGCAGAGCGCTGCGCCGGCCCCGGCCGCGCCTGCGGCAGCGGACCAGGCGGGCGGCGAAGCGGAGTCCGCCGCGGCACCGCCGCCCGCGCCGCAGCCACCGCCACCGCCGGCAGCGGCCCCAACGCCGCCGCCGATGCTGCAAATGCCGCCGGGCACCATGCCGAGCGATAACCCCCTGCGCCCGGTCGAGGGCGGGTACTGAACCGTGGCTACCGGAACGTGCGCGATGCGCTTGCGCGGCTCACGCCAGTTCGATCAGCGCGGATTCACGCTGATCGAACTGGTGATCACGCTCGCGCTCGTGGGCATTCTCGCGCTCGCGATCCTGCCGTTTTCGGAACTGATCGCACAGCGTCAGAAGGAGCAGCAACTGAGCGACGCGTTGCGCGAGATCCGTACCGCGCTCGACGCCTACAAGGAAGCAAGCGATACCGGCCTCATCGACAAGGACGCCGAAGCGTCCGGCTATCCGCCTACGCTGACCGTGCTCGTGACCGGCGTGAAGAACGCACGCGATCCGAAAGGCGGCCTGCTGATGTTCCTGCGTCACGTGCCGCGCGATCCCTTCTTTACCGGCGACCCGGACACGCTTGCCGAAGAAACGTGGAGGGTGCGCGCCTATGGAGAGCCGCCGGATCAGGCCGCGGGCGGCGACACCGGCACGATGAGCGAACAGGCCGGCAAGGATGTGTTCGACGTGTCGTCGAAATCCGATCGCGTCGGCATTAACGGCATTCCGTACAAACAATGGTGACGGCGCATCATGAAACCCGCTCGCAGGCACACGATCCGCGGCTTCACGCTGATCGAACTCGTTGTCGTGATGGCCATCATCGGCCTGCTGCTGACGATAGCGGTGCCGCGCTATATGCACAGCATCGAAGTCGGCAAGGAGCAGGTCCGGCGCCAGAACGTCGCGGTAATGCGCAATGCGATCGACCAGTACTACGGGGACAACGGCCAGTACCCGGAGACGCTCGACGAACTGGTGGCCAAGCATTACCTGCGCGCCGTCCCCGTCGATCCGGTCAACGGCGATGACAAATGGGCTGTGATCGCTTCGCCCGATGAAACCAAGCCAGGCGTCTACGACGTCGCGCCGGCCAGCAGTGCGCAGGGGACGCCGCCGCACGCGCAAGGAGACGCGAAATGAGCAGCGCGGGCCGCACGCCGCGCGCCAGGCGGCGCTTGAAGCCCCGTACGGCGCGCGAGCGCGGGCTCGTGCTGCTGGCGCTTTTGATCGCGCTGATGCTGATGTCGATCGCATTGGCGGGCGCGCTCGACGTGTGGTCGCTGCAACGCCGCCGCGAGCAGGAAAAGCAACTGCTGTTCGCCGGCAACCAGTACCGGTTGGCGATTCTGCGGTACTACCGCGTGGGCCGGGCTTACCCCGCGACGGTCGATGAACTGCTCGACGACACGCGCTTTCCCAAGCCTTTTCATCATCTGCGTTTTGCCTATCCCGATCCGCTCACCGGCAAGAACGACTGGGTGCCGATGCTGCAGGGCGATCGCTTCTACGGTGTCTTCAGCCGGTCGGCGGAAGCCACGCTCAAACGCACGGGATTTCCCCGGCAATACGAGGATTTCGAGGGCGCGGAAACTTACGACGGCTGGAAGTTCCTTTTTCTTGCCCCGGGCTTGCGAACCACGCAAAGCAACCCCGGAGGCCTGACCGCGCCCGGGAAATCCACCAGCTTTCCTGCGCTGTCCGGCTTCGATGGCGGCTTCCTGCCGGGGCAGCGGATGCCCGGGTCGCGCTGACGCGTAACGGGCGGCAGATCGCGCGCCCGGGATTGCCTGACGGCATTCAGGTCCGGTCCAGCGTCTTTATCGCCAGCGCGGCGGCGGCGGCGCGCGTTTCGACATGCAGCTTGCGGAACAGATGTTCGAGGTGCTTGTTGACCGTGCGGGGCGCCATACCGAGAATGTCGCCGATGTCGCGATTGGTTTTGCCGCGCGACACCCAGAGCAGCACTTCGGCTTCGCGCGCCGTCAGGCCGAAGCGCGCACCGAGCGCATTGCGATGGACGGTATCGTCTATTTCCTTGAGGATAACGATCCATTCGCCCGGCTCGGGCGCAGGCGTCGCGCTCGCCGAGCGGCGAACGTGCCCCGCTGCGAACTCGTGAACGGCGTCGGGTGGGCATCCGCGCGCAAGCCACTCCTCGAACCAGGCGTGCAACTGCGGTGGCAAGCTGAGGCGCGCACTGGCTTGCGTTGCCTCATCCGCCTGGTCCGCGCCGGCGGCGGAGTAGGCCGCGATCTGGCGCGCGGCCTGCGGACTTTGCCAGCGGATCGTGCCATCGGCGCCCACGATCAAGGCCGCGCGCGTATCGAGCGACAGCGCGGCGTGCGCATAGAGTTGCGCGCGCGAGCGCCGCACGTGCGCGTCAATACGCGCGCTCACTTCCTCTGGCCGCACGGGTTTCGTCACATAGTCGATGCCGCCCACGCGAAAGCCGCGCACCACGTGCTCGCTTTCGGTCAACGCCGTCATGAAGATCACGGGAAGGTGCTCGTGGCGCACGTCCTGTTTCATGCGGCTGCAGGTCTCGAAGCCGTCCATGCCCGGCATCATCGCGTCGAGCAGCACGACGTCGGGTGTCACGCGCGCGAGGCACTTGAACGCGTCTTCGCCGGAGAGCGCGACCAGCACCGCGTAACCGTGCGCCTGGAGCGTGTCGGAAAGAAATGCGAGGTTGTCCGGCGTATCGTCGACGATCAATACGACAGGCCGGTCGTCAAGCCAGCCAGGCGCCGCGTTGGCGCCGCCCATGGCCTGCGCGTCACGCATCGGCGGAGCGAGGCAGTCGGTCCAGTTCATGCTCGAGTTCCCTTAGCTGAAAGCGTTCCGCCAATGCGCGCAGCACATCGATATGCTCCTGCAGCGCAGGCCACGTGGCGCGGGCCGTGTCGAGCTGCTCGATCACGCCTTGCACGTAGCCGACTTCGAGGTGCGCGCGCAGGCGTTCGAGCACCGCTGGCGGCCAGGCGGCGTTGAGCGAGGCCGCACCGGCCTGCGCGGGCGCGGGCAATGACGTATCGGATGCAATCCAGTCGAGCGCTAGCAGTTGCGCGAGTTTGTCGAGCAGCACGTTCACCTGCAGCGGCTTCACAAGATAGCCGGCGCAACCGGTCGCGCTCGCGCGTTCGCGGTCGTCGGCGAACGCGTTGGCCGAAAGCAGCACGACAGGCGCATTCGACAACTGGTTTTCGCGGATCAGGCGGCTGGTTTCGTAGCCGTCCATGAGCGGCATGGAAATGTCCATGATGATCGCGTCGGCGCTGTGCGTGGCGAGCCAGCGCAGCGCCTCGGGGCCGCTCGCCGCCTCGGCGACGTCGAAGCCAAGCGGCGTCAGCAGTTGCACGACAATGCCGCGCTGGTCCGCGAAGTCGTCGACGACGAGAATCGCACGGCGCTCGCCCGTATAGCCGCGTATCGCCGCGAGTTCGGTGCGCGCGTCGGCGGCGCTGTCGACGGCGGGCGCAAAGAGCCGCACCACGAAGCGCGTGCCGCGTCCCACCTCGCTGTCGACTTCGAGACTGCCGCCGAGCGCCTGCGTGAGCAGCCGGCAGATCGTGAGGCCAAGGCCCGCGCCGTGGTCATGCGCGTGCGCGGCGTCGCCTCGCTCGAAGGGCAGGAACAGGCGCTCCATCTCGGCCGCGGGAATGCCGGGTCCGGTGTCGATCACTTCGAACTTGAGGGTGTCGAGCGCGTGACTCACGCGCAGCGTCACGGTGCCGGCGGAGGTGAAGCGGATGGCGTTGCCGATCAGGTTAGTGAGGATCTGGCCCATGCACTTCTGGTCGGAGCGCACCGTGGCGGGCAGACGGCCGACGGTCTGCACGTCGAAGGCCAGCGCCTTTTCGAGCGCCTGGGGGCGCAGCATCGACGTGACGTGCGAGACGAAATCGGCGAGCGGCACGCGCGCGATGTTCAGTTGCAGCTTGCCCGCTTCGATACGCGCGACGTCGAGCAGGCCGTCGACCAGCGCGAGCAGATGTTCGCCGCTGCGGTGGATCGTGCGCACCGCGTTATAACGGGTCGCCGAAAGCTCGTCTTTCGCCTGCAGCAACAATTGCGCATAGCCGAGAATGCTATTGAGCGGCGTGCGCAACTCGTGGCTCAAGCCGGTAACGTAGCGGCTCTTGGCCTGATTCGCCGATTCGGCGGCGGCCGTTGCGCGTTTGAGCGCGGCGTCGGTCTTCTGGTGTGCGTCGATTTCGAGCATCAGCAATTCGTTTTGCCGCTGCGATTCTTCCTGCGTGACGCGCCGGCTTTCGCGCTCGAGCACGAACCACCATGCCGCGATGCAGCCCACCAGAGAGAGCGAGAAAAATATCTTCAGGAAACTGCCCGCAATGGCGCCGTCGAATGACGCATCGTTGGCGGCAAGCGTCGTCACGCTCTGCGACCAGATCAGATACAGCACGCTCGCGAGCACCGCCAGCATCGCGACCACGAGGCTCGCGTAATGCGTGAGACGCAGCGCGGCGGGGCCGAGCCGAATGCGCGGAAAAACGCGATGCAGCGCGCGGTCGGCCTGCGCGGCGAAGCGCGCATGCGGTTTGCAGCGGTCGTGGCAGCGCGAGTCGAGCGAGCAGCACAGCGAACAGATCGTGCCGCCGTAAGCGGGGCAGTACGCGGTGTCGTCGGGTTCGAAGGCGTTCTCGCAAATCGCGCAGCGCAGCGAAACGGCGTCGCCCGTGGGCTGCGCGGCCCGCGCGATGTAGTAGCGCCCGCGCGTGGCGATCGCGATCGCCGGCGCACAGACGAACGCCACGCCGAACGCGATGAACGATGACATCGCTTGCGCAAGCACGCCGAGCATGCCGCTTTGCGCGAGCATCGCGACCGCTGCCGCGATCAGCATGGCCCCCACGCCCACGGGATTCACGTCGTACAGATGCGCGCGCTTGAACTCGATATAACGCGGGCTATAGCCGAGCGGCTTGTTGATCACGAGATCGGCAAACAGGGCGCCCACCCACGCAATCGCAATGTTCGCATAGAGCGACAGCACCTTGCCGATGGCGTCGAATACGCCCATTTCCACGAGCAGCAAGGCAATCATCACGTTGAACACGAGCCAGACCACGCGGCCCGGGTGACTGTGCGTGAGCCGGGCGAAGAAGTTCGACCACGCGAGCGAGCCCGCATAGGCGTTCGTCACGTTGATCTTCAACTGCGAAACGATCACGAAGAGCGTCATCACGGGCAGCGCCCAGCTCGCGAGTCCGAGCGGATCGAGCAGCAGATGATAGGCGACGAGGTACATCTGCGTGGGCTGCGCGGCGTGCGAGGCATCGACCTCATGCTGGATCGCGACGAAGGCGAGAAACGCGCCGCCGAGCATCTTGAGCGCGCCGGGCACGATCCAGCCCGGGCCCGCCGAAAGGAGGGCCAGCCACCAGCGCGTGCGGTTGCGCGCCGTGAGCGGCGGTAAAAAACGCAAATAGTCCACCTGTTCGCCCACCTGCACGATCAGCGCGAAGACCACGGTCGAGGCCTGACCGAACGCGATCAAGCTGAACGCGCGGCCTTGCGGCGCGAAGCCCGCGAACGTCGTCCATTCGTGCACGAGGCCCGGATGACGCCACAGCACCGCCGCATAGGGCAGCGCGAACAGCACGAGCCAGAGCGGCTGCGTCCAGCTTTGCAGGCGGTTGATCAGCGTGATGCCGAACATCACGATCGGGATCACGACGAGCGAACTCAGCACATACGCGATCCCGAGCGAGATGTGGAAATAGAGCTGCAGCGCGAGCGACATGATGGCCGCTTCGAGCGCGAAAAAAATAAACGTGAAGACGGCGTAGAGCAGCGAGGTGAGCGTCGAGCCGATATAGCCGAAGCCCGCACCGCGCGTGAGCAGGTCCATGTCGACGCCATAGCGCGCCGCGTAATAGCTGATCGGCAGGCTCGTGAGCCAGATCAGCACCGAAACGGCGGCGATGGCCCAGATCGCGTTCGTAAAGCCGTAGTTGATGACGAGACTGCCCCCGATTGCCTCGAGCACGAGAAACGATACGGCGCCAATTGCCGTATTGGCCACGCGCAGTTCCGACCAGCGGCGAAACGAGCGCGGCGTGAAGCGCAGCGCGTAGTCTTCGAGCGTTTCGTCGCCGACCCAGGCGTTGTAGTCGCGTCGCACCTTGACGATGCGCTGCGTGCTGGGCGCGCCCACTGGCGGGGGACTTTGGGACATGAAGATGATCCGGATTGGTGCGAAAGCGGCAGGATCGAAGTTCATGCAAGTTACATTCCAGTGCGCCGGCGGGGAATACGTCAATCGACGTATTTCGATTGCCAATTTGGCTTTCTACATTGCGTCCAACCTCGACCCAGCCCTGACACGAAGCGCAGGGCGCCCGATAAGGAGAACGTGATGTCCGCAGACGATCGAATCGATGACGATGCCCGCATGCCGTCGCCGCTGCGCCGCAAACTGCTCGGCGGCCTCGCCGCCGCGCCGCTGATGGCGCTCGGCATGCCGCGCACCTCGTTTGCGCAAACGCCGCCCACGGCGAAGGTCAACACGACGGGCCTTGCCGTGACCGACACGACGGTGACGGTGGGCCAGCTGCATTCGGCTACCGGCACGATGGCGATCTCCGAGACCGGCTCGATTCAGGCCGAACGCCTCGCCATCGAGCAGATCAACGCCATGGGCGGCGTGCTCGGCCGCAAGATCCAGATCATTCAGGAAGACGGCGCGTCCGACTGGCCCACCTTCGCGGAGAAGTCGAAGAAGCTGCTCGAAAACGACCACGTCGCCGCCGTGTTCGGCTGCTGGACCTCGGCCTCGCGCAAGGCGGTGCTGCCGGTGTTCGAGAAGGACAACGGCCTGCTGTACTACCCGACCTTCTACGAAGGCCTCGAGCAGTCGAAGAACGTGTTCTACACGGGCCAGGAAGCCACCCAGCAGATTCTGTGGGCGCTCGACTGGGCGTCGAACACGAAGAAAGCCAAGACGTTCTTCCTGATCGGCTCGGACTATATCTGGCCGCGCACCTCGAACAAGATCGCGCGCCGCCATATCGAGCAGCATCTGCACGCGAAGGTCGTGGGCGAAGAGTATTACCCGCTCGGCACGACCGAATTCAATTCGCTGATGAACAAGATCAAGCTCGCGCGCCCCGACTGCATCTTCGCGACCGTGGTGGGCGGCTCGAACGTGGCGTTCTACAAGCAACTGAAAGCGGCCGGCATCACCCCGCAGAAGCAGTTCCTGCTCACGCTTTCAGTGACCGAAGACGAAGTGCTCGGCATTGGCGGCGACAACTTCGCGGGCTTCTATTCGTCGATGAAGTACTTCCAGTCGCTCGATAACGACAACAACAAGAAGTTCGTCGCGGCATTCAAGGCGCGCTACGGGCAAAAGGCCGTGATCGGCGACGTCACCCAGGCCGCGTATCTCGGCCCGTGGATCTGGAAGGCCGCGTGCGAGCGCGCGGGCAGCTTCGACGTGGACAAGGTCGTGGCGTCGTCGGCGGGCATCGAGGTCGGCAACGCGCCGCAGGGCTACGCCAAGGTCGACGCGAACCATCACCTGTGGAGCCGCTCGCTGATCGGCGAGGGCCAGGCGGACGGCCAGTTCAAGGTCGTCGCGCAGTCGGCGCAACCGATCCAGCCGAATCCGTTCCCGAAGGGCTACATGTAATCCGTCAACCGAAGCTGCGCGGCGCGCATCATGCGCCGCCGCGCGAGGAGCGCTCGATGTCCGCTACCGACATTTTCAACATCACGCTGATGCAGGGCTTCGCCGGTTTGAGCCTGTTCAGCGTCCTGCTTCTGATGGGGCTCGGGCTGGCTGTGATCTTCGGCCAGATGGGCGTGATCAACATGGCGCACGGCGAATTCATGACGATCGGCGCCTACACCGTCTACATGTTTTCGTGGTTCGCGCAGAACGTCTGGCATGCGTTCACGCCGGTGTACTTCTTCTTCGCGATCTTCGCGGCGTTCGGCCTGGCGTTTGCGGCGGGCTGGCTTGCCGAATGGGCGCTCATCCGGCATCTCTACCGGCGCCCGCTCGACACGCTGCTCGCCACCTGGGGCCTGAGCCTCGGCATGCAGCAGGTGTTTCGCTCGACCTTCGGGCCGAAGGAAGTGAGCCCCGCGCTGCCCGACTGGCTGATGGGTTCGTGGGAGCCGGCGCCGGGGCTCGACATTCCCGTGAGCGGCATGTTCGTCATGGGGCTCGCGCTGCTCATGACGGGCGGCTTGCTGCTCGCGCTCTATCGCTCGCGCTGGGGGCTGCGGGTGCGCGCCACGGTCGCCAACCGGCCGATGGCGAACGCGGCGGGCATCAACACGCGCCGCACCGACCGCATGACCTTCGCCATCGGCTGCGGCATCGCGGGCGTGGCGGGTGCGGCGTTCACGGCGATCGGCTCGACCGGGCCGACGAGCGGCTCGCTCTACATCGTCGATTCGTTTCTCGTCGTGACGTTCGGCGGCGCGGCGAGCCTGCTCGGTACGGTGGCCTCGGCGTTCGGCATCGCGCAGATGCAGTCGATCAGCGAGTTCTTCCTCTCGGGCTCGATCGCCCGCGTGCTCACGCTGCTCACGGTTGTCGTGATCCTGATGCTGCGTCCGCAGGGCTTGTTCGCCTCGAAGGTGCGGCGCGTGTAAGGACATTAAGGGCGTTAAGGGCGTTGCCGGGTGCGCGCTCGCGCGCGCGGCTCATTCACTGTTTCACTTGTATGGAGAGATGGACATGGAACCCATCCAACCCGTGGCGGGCGGCGTCTCCCCGCGATCCGGCTCCGGCGCGGCGCCGGGCGGCTGGCGCGCGGTCGCGGCGCGGCTCGACGCGTCGGGCTACGCAGGCATCGCGATCCTCGCGGTGCTGATCGTGATCGTGTTTCCGCTCGCGCTCGACACATTCCGGCTGAACCTCATGGGCAAGTATCTGACCTATGCGTTCGTGGCCATGGGCCTCGTGATCGCGTGGGGCTACGGCGGCGTGCTGAGCCTCGGGCAGGGTGTGTTCTTCGGCCTCGGCGGCTATGCGATGGCGATGTTCCTCAAGCTCGAAGCGTCCGACCCGGCCGCGACGCGCACGCAGACCACGCCCGGCATTCCCGACTTCATGGACTGGAACCAGCTCACGGCGCTGCCCACGTGGTGGAAACCGTTTCACTCGCTGCCGTTCTCGATTCTCGCGGTGCTCGTCGTGCCGACGGCGCTCGCATTCGTGATCGGCTACGCCATGTTCAAGCGGCGCGTGGGCGGCGTGTACTTCGCGATCATCACGCAGGCCGTCGCGCTGATTCTCTCGGTGCTGATCATCGGCCAGCAAGGCTACACGGGCGGGGTGAACGGCATCACCGACCTGCGCACGCTGCTCGGCTGGGACATTCGCACCGACCACGCGAAGCTCGTGCTCTATTTCGTCAACGCGGTGCTGCTGATCGGCGCGTTGCTCGCTTGCCGCTGGGTCCAGCGCAGCAAGGCAGGCACGCTGCTGCTCGCCATGCGCGACAAGGAAGACCGCGTGCGCTTTTCCGGCTACGACGTGGCCATGTTCAAGGTGTTCGCGTTCTGTCTCGCGGCGCTGCTCTCGGCCATCGGCGGTGCGATGTTCACGTTGCAGGTGGGCTTCATGTCGCCGTCGTTCGTCGGCATCGTGCCGTCCATCGAGATGGTGATCTACGCGGCGATCGGCGGTCGCATGTCGCTCGTGGGCGCGGTGTACGGCGCGATTCTCGTCAATCTTGGCAAGAGCTGGTTCTCGGAGAGCTTTCCGAATCTCTGGCTCTATCTGATGGCGGCGATGTTCATCGGCGTGGTGATGGCGTTTCCGAACGGACTCGCAGGCCTCTACGAAGAGCATGTGCGACCGCGCGTGCGGCGCTGGCTCGGCGTGGCGAACAAGGAGGCATGAAGCATGAGCAACACTGACTTTCTGCTCGCGATCGAAGACTTGACCGTGTCGTTCGACGGCTTCAAGGCGATCGATTCGCTGAATCTCTATCTCGAGCGCGGCGAACTGCGCGTCGTGATCGGACCGAACGGCGCGGGCAAGACCACGCTGCTCGACCTCATTTGCGGCAAGACGAAGGAAACGGCGGGCAGCATCAAGTTCCGCAACGAGGAAATCACGAAGCTCGCGGAATTCCGGCGCGTACGCAAGGGCATTGGCCGCAAGTTCCAGACGCCGTCGATCTACGAAAACCTGAGCGTCGCGCAAAACCTGGAGGTGTCGTTTCCGCGCGGGCGCAGTGTGTTCGGCGCACTCGCGTATCGCGAGGACGACGAAGTGGCCGACCGCGTGCGCGCCGTTGCCGACGAAATCGGTCTTGCCGCATTGCTCGATCTGGAGGCCGGGTTGCTTTCGCACGGCCAGAAGCAATGGCTCGAAATCGGCATGCTGCTCATGCAGGACCCCGAACTATTGATGCTCGACGAACCGATTGCGGGCATGAGCGTGCGCGAGCGCGAATTGACTGCCGAGCTGCTCGACCGCATCTGCCGCAACCGCTCGATGATCGTGATCGAGCACGACATGGCGTTCGTCGAGCGCATTGCGCACAAGGTCACGGTAATGCATCAAGGCAAGATTCTCGCGGAAGGGCCGATGGCGCAGGTGCAGGCCGATCCGCGCGTGATCGATGTCTATCTCGGCCATTGAACGACAGAACGACTGAACGGAGGACACATCATGCTGGAAGTCGACGATCTCGTCGTGAGCTACGGCCAGAGCGAAGTGCTGCACGGCATCGGCTTTTCGGTGGCCAATGGCGAAAGCGTTGCGGTGATGGGCCGCAACGGCATGGGCAAGACCACGCTTTTCAAGGCGCTTATCGGCATGCTGCCCGCCAATCGCGGCACGGTGCGCGTGGGCGGCGCCGACGTTTCGAAGGACGAGAGTTACCGGCGCGTTGCGAAGGGTATCGGCTACGTGCCGCAAGGGAGGCAGATTTTCGCTTCGCTGAGCGTCGAGGAAAACATTCAGACGGGACTCGAAAACGCGCAGAGCCAGCGCATACCCGACGACATTTACGCGCTCTTTCCCGTGCTATTCGACATGAGGCGCCGCAAGGGCGGCAATCTCTCGGGCGGCCAGCAGCAGCAACTCGCCATCGCGCGCGCGCTCGCGACCGACCCGAAAGTGCTGCTGCTCGACGAGCCGACCGAGGGCATTCAGCCGTCCGTCATCAAAGACATAGCGAAGGCGCTGAATCAGATTCGCCAGACACGGAACATCGCCATCGTCGTGTCGGAGCAGGTGCTGAGTTTCGCGCTCGACGTCGCGGACCGGCTCTTCGTGATCGAAGGCGGGCGCTTCGTGCATCAAAGCACGCGCGACGCCGGTGACACCGATCGCATACGCGAATACCTCTCCGTGTGAACGCCGAGCTTCACAACCTGACCACCTTCGAACCAAGGAGCGAACGCAATGCCTGAAACTCTCATCAAGGTCGACCTGAACCAGTCCGCCTACGAAAACGAACAGGTCCACAATCGCTGGCATCCGGATATCCCCATGGCCTGCTGGGTCAATCCCGGCGACGACTTCGTGCTCGAAACGTACGACTGGACCGGCGGCTTCATCAAGAACGACGACAGCGCCGACGACGTGCGCGACATCGACCTTTCGATCGTGCATTTTCTCTCGGGCCCGGTGGGCGTGCGCGGCGCGGAGCCGGGCGACCTGCTCGTGGTCGACCTGCTCGACATCGGCGCGAAAGCGGACAGCCAGTGGGGCTTCAACGGCTTCTTCTCGAAGTCGAACGGCGGCGGTTTTCTCACCGATCATTTCCCCGACGCGCAAAAGTCGATCTGGGATTTCCATGGCGTGTATACGAGTTCGCGCCATATTCCGGGCGTGAATTTCGCGGGCCTGATTCATCCGGGGCTCATCGGCTGCCTGCCCGACCCGAAGCTGCTCGAAACGTGGAACGCGCGCGAAACCGGTTTGATCGCGACCGCGCCCGAGCGCGTGCCGCCGCTGGCGAATCCGCCGTTCGCGGCCACGGCGCACATGGGCAAGCTGGCAGGCGAGGCGCGCGACAAGGCCGCCGCCGAAGGCGCGCGCACCGTGCCGCCGCGCGAGCATGGCGGTAATTGCGACATCAAGGACCTGTCGCGCGGCTCGAAGGTGTTTTTCCCGGTCTACGTGGATGGCGCGGGCCTCTCTGTCGGCGACCTGCACTTTAGCCAGGGCGACGGCGAGATTACGTTCTGCGGCGCGATCGAAATGGCTGGCTGGGTGCACATGCGCGTGAATGTCATCAAGGGCGGCATGGCGAAATACGGCATTCGCAATCCTGTGTTCCAGCCGAGTCCGATCACGCCGACGTACAACGATTATCTGATCTTCGAAGGCATTTCCGTCGACGAGCAGGGCAGCCAGCACTATCTCGATGTGACCGTTGCGTACCGCCAGGCGTGCCTGAACGCCATCGAGTATTTGAAGAAGTTCGGCTACTCGGGCGCGCAGGCGTATTCACTGCTTGGTTGCGCGCCGGTGCAAGGGCATATCAGCGGTGTCGTCGATATTCCGAACGCGTGCGCGACGTTGTGGCTGCCCACGCAGATCTTCGACTTCGACATTCGACCCAATGCCGATGGCCCGATCCAGCACATCAAGGGCGGCGTCGATCTGCCGTGCTCGCCCGATCTCGCGAAAGCGTAATCGATCGTCACATCGTCACACGAGGAACCCGTCATGCCGATCTACGACTTCGAATGCGCGAGCTGCGGTCCGTTCGCCGTCATGCGCCGCATTGCCGACCGCGAAAAGCCGTGCCGCTGTCCCGATTGCGGCGGCGAAGGATCGCGCGTGATCAGCGCGCCTGCGCTCGCGTTGATGGCAGGCACGCGCCGCCATGCGCACGCGACGAACGAACGCGCGGCGCATGCGCCGCGTCAGTCCGGCGACGGGCCGCCGCTGCGCCATCGCCCCGGTTGCAGCTGCTGCTCGGGCGGCGGCGCGAAGCTCGCGGGCGCGCCGTCCGAAGGCCTCAAGCGCCCGGCAGGGCGGCCGTGGATGATCAGCCATTGAACCGACTTATCAGGAGAGCAAACTATGCGACATGGTGATATTTCGAGCAGCCGCGACTGCGTGGGCGTCGCGGTCGTCAACTACAAGATGCCGCGACTGCACACGAAGGCCGAGGTGCTCGCAAACGCGCGGAACATTGCCGAGATGGTGGTCGGCATGAAGCAGGGCTTGCCGGGCATGGACCTCGTGGTCTTCCCCGAGTATTCGACGCACGGAATCATGTACGACCGGCAGGAGATGTTCGATACGGCGTCCACGGTGCCTGGCGAGGAAACCGACATCTTTGCCGCCGCGTGCCGCAAGGCCAACGTGTGGGGCGTGTTTTCGCTGACCGGCGAGCGCCACGAGGAACATCCGCATAAGGTGCCGTACAACACACTCGTGCTGATCGACAATCGCGGCGAGATCGTGCAGAAGTATCGCAAGATCATGCCGTGGACGCCGATCGAAGGCTGGTATCCCGGTGATCGCACCTACGTGACGGAAGGGCCGAAGGGCCTCAAGATCAGCCTCATTATCTGCGACGACGGCAACTATCCGGAGATCTGGCGCGACTGCGCCATGAGCGGCGCGGAGCTGATCGTGCGCTGCCAGGGCTACATGTACCCGGCCAAGGAGCAGCAGGTCATGGTCGCGAAAGCCATGGCGTGGATGAACAACACGTATGTGGCCGTGGCGAATGCCACGGGCTGGGACGGCGTGTATTCGTACTTCGGCCATTCGGCGATCGTCGGCTTCGACGGGCGCACGCTCGGCGAATGCGGCGAGGAAGAGATGGGCGTGCAGTACGCCGAGCTTTCGCTAAGCATGATTCGCGACGCGCGACGCAACATGCAGTCGCAGAATCATCTGTACAAGCTGCTGCATCGCGGCTACACAGGCACGCTCAATTCGGGCGACGGCGCCAACGGCGTGGCCGCGTGTCCGTTCGGGTTCTACCGGAACTGGGTAGCGGACCCCGAAGGCACGCGGCGCGCGGTGGAAGCGCTCACGCGTACGACGCCGGGCACCGCCGAGTGTCCGATAGAAGGCATTCCACACGGCGATCAAGACGAACGTCACTGAATGAAGCGCCGCAACTCCACCGTCGACGGACTGCCGAAAATTTCCTCGGGCGGTCCGCTTTCCCATACGCGGCCTTCGTGCATGAACACCACGGTGTCGCTCACGGCGCGCGCGAAGCGCATTTCGTGCGTGACCATGATGAGCGTCATGTCCTCGCGCGCGAGGCTTTCCACCACGCCCAACACCTCGCCCACGAGTTCGGGGTCGAGCGCGGATGTGATTTCGTCGCAGAGTAGCACGCTCGGCTTCATGGCGAGCGCGCGCGCAATGGCGACGCGCTGTTGCTGTCCGCCGGAGAGTTGATCGGGATAAGCGTCGAATTTACCGCCCAGGCCCACGCGCTCGAGCATCTCCTGTGCGATGACCCGGGCCTCCTTGCGAGGTGTTTTCTTGACGACCGTTTGCGCGAGCATCACGTTTTCGCAAGCGGTGAGATGCGGAAACAGGTTGTATTGCTGAAAGACCATGCCGACTTTCAGCCGCAGCGCGCGCAGATCCGCGTGGCGTGCATCGACGTGTTCGCCGTCGATCTCGATCGAGCCCGCGTCGATGCTTTCGAGTCCGTTCAGCGCCCGCAGCAAGGTGCTCTTGCCGGAGCCGCTGCGCCCGATGATGCTGACCACCTGGCCGCGTTCGACAGTGAGGTCGATTCCCTTCAGTACAGGGTGGGCGCCGAACTGCTTTTCGACGCCTTCGGTCTTAACGAGCGGCATGCCATTTCCTTTGCAGCACCCGCGCATACCGCGTAAGCGGATAGCACAGGGCGAAATAGATCAGCGCGACGAGGCCGTAGACCAGAAACGGCCGAAACGTCGCGTTCGAAATTTGTGTGCCGGCCTTCGTGAGTTCGGCAAAGCCAATGATCGACACGAGCGCCGTGTCCTTGATCGCCTGCACGCCGAAACCCACGGTCGGGCCGATGGCGATGCGCGCGGCTTGCGGCAGGATCACATGGCGCAATTGCTCGAAATAGTTCATGGCGAGACTGGCCGACGCCTCCCATTGGCCCTTCGGCACCGCCTCCACGCAGCCGCGCCAGATTTCGGCGAGATACGCGCTCGTGAACAACGTGAGGCCGAGCGTGGCCGCCATCCACGCCGAGACGTCGATGCCGAGCAGCGGCAACCCGAAGTAGACGATAAAGAGCTGCAGCAGCAACGGTGTGCCCTGGAACACCTCGATGTAAATGCGCACGAGCGAGCGCAGCACGCGTGAGTTCGACACGCGCATGACGAGCAGCAGCAAGCCCACCACGCCACCGGTCACGAATGAAACCAGCGAGAGCAGAACGGTCCAGCGCGCGGCCAGCAGCAAACCTTCGACGATCTGCGCGAATGTGAATTCGATCATCGCGCGCCTCGCAGGTTGCGCGTGAACAGTCGCCGGCCGGCGGCGGTGAGGGCGGCGCGCAAGAGGAGCGCCATCACGAGATAGATCCCAGCGATGAGGAAATACGTTTCGAACGCGCGGAAATTGCGCGATTGCACGTAACCCGCCGCATACGTGAGATCCGCGACCGAGATCTGCGAGACGACGGCCGAGCCGAGCATCGTGATGACGATCTGGCTCGCCAGCGCGGGAAACACCTTCGCGAATGCTTGCGGAAGCAGCACGTGCACGAAGGTTTCGCGGCTCGACATCGCGAGCGCCGCGGCGGCCTCGCGATGTCCGCGCGGCACCGCGTCGATGCCGGCACGCAGGATCTCGACGGAATATGCACCGAGGTTCAGCGTCATCGCGAGCACGGCCGCCGTGTATTCCCCGATGTGCACGCCGAGCGCGGGCAGCCCGAAGAACACGAAGAAAAGCTGCACGAGAAACGGCGTGTTGCGAATGGCCTCCACATAGGCGTGCACGACCGTGCGCGGCGCCGTGCGGTGGCTCTGGTAGACGGCCGCGCCCGCGACGCCCAGGCTGATGCCGAGCAGCGTCGAGGCCGCCGTGAGCGCGAGCGTGACGGACGCACCGCTCGCGAACATACCGGCGTAGCCCGCGAGGTCGCCGAACTGAAGCTGATAGCTCATGAAAATATGACGGGTGTGCAGAGGTGAAAGCGCCCGCCGCGCATGGCGGCGGCGCAAGGCGTCAAAGATTGGCGGGCAAGGGCTGGCCAAACCACTTCTTCGACATCGCCTGGAGCGAGCCGTCCTTCTTCGCCTCCTCGATCGCCGCGTTGACCTTGGTGAGCAGTTGCGGCTCGTTCTTGTTGAGGCCCACGAAGCACGGCGAGTCCTTGATGACGAATTTCATCTGCGGTTCGCGCGGCGGGTGTTTCGCGAGGATCGTCGCGGCGACGATATTGCCCGCCGCGATCAGCTGCACCTGGCCGGAGAGAAACGCCTGCATGGTCGCGTTGTTGTCGTCGAAGCGACGGATGGTGGCGTTCGGCGCCATGTTGGTGAGCGCGACTTCTTCTAGTGCGCCGCGCGTCGCGCCAACGGTCTTGCCGGTGAGGTCCGCAGGTCCCGCCACCTTGATATCGGCCGGTCCGAACACGCCCTGGAAGTAGGGGGCATAGGGCTGCGAAAAATCGATGACCTTTTCGCGGTCCGGCGTTTTGCCGAGCGAGGAGATCACAAGGTCGACCTTGTCGGTCTGCAGGTAGGGAATCCGGTTTGCGCTATTGACCGGCACGAGCTGCAACTTGACCTTCATCGACTTCGCGAGCAGTGCAGCCATGTCGATGTCGTAGCCTTGCGGCTGCATGTCCGGGCCGACCGCGCCAAACGGCGGATAGTCCTCGGGAACAGCCACGCGCAGCACGCCGCGCTTGGCGATGGCGTCGAGTGCGTCGGCGTTGGCGGCCTGAGCTGTGAAGAAGGTCAGTGCGGGCACGGCCAGCAGCGCGGCGAGCCAGCGGCGGCGTTGGAGCGAATTGGGCTTGTGTTGCATCCTGGGATTTCCGAAGAGATGGGTCGCCCGCATTCTCAAGAGCGAGCGTGCCGTGGCTAAAGCAAGGAGCGCGCCAATGCCCGCGTGCTCAGCCTGTGAAGCCGTAGCACATGAAAAGACCGGGTGATTTGTCGTGGGATGCCGGGTGGAATTCACCAGATCGGTGCACCGGCAAGGTTCGGTAAGCGCGGGGGATCTCGCTGTAGTTCCACCTCGCCGCGCTAACCGGCAGGTCCGCGTTCCGGCGTTCAGGTTTGCCTGTCCGGCATGGTCTGGACGATCAGCGCATAGAGATCGTCGAGATTGTCTTCGATCTCGAGACTCTCGAAGGGATCGCGATTCGCGCCGAATGCCTCGTCGATCTCCACCCAGTCGGCCACGGTCAGATAGCGCCGCGCGCCAGGCAGGATCACCGTCTCTTCAAGATGCTGGTGTTGAGCGTAGAAGTCGGCATAGGCGCTCACCTCGCCGCGCAGCGCAGGCAACGCGCCCGCACCCTCCAGTTCGTACCGTGTGAGTGAGCGCTCGATGGCGTGGATGTACTGCTCGCCTTCCTCGTGCTGACGCCCGAGTTCGTCGATTGCGGCATCGAGTTCGTCGGTGCGCCCGCGTAGCCGTGCGAACAGATATCGCTCCTCCTTCGGGTGATGAATCTGCTCGGGAAATTCGCGTATGTAGTAGAGCATCGCGCGCATGAGCATGGCGCCGGATGAACTGGCATCGGACGCCATGCGCTCGGTCACGCGCAGCATGCCGTTGACGACGCTCGTCAGGCGTCGGTGTTCGCTCAGGATCACCTGTATCGCGCTGCGTCGGGTGGCAGGTTCCATGTCGGGCTCCGTAACAGGCTCGGCCAACCGGGTAGGAATACGCACTCGAGCGCGCGCCAGGTCGGCGCCGCGTGGTCGGCCGCAACGCATTCACTATGGAACTGGCGGCGCGGGAAGTATTGATCCTGGTCAATCTGTGCGGATCGTCCGCGCCATGCTGAAGGGGACTGGCGGCTCACGCAAGCAGGGCAATCCGCATATCTTTGATGTGCATCAATCAGACGATCGCGGGCGCGCGCACGATCTCTGCGTAGCGGTTTTTGAGAGGAGCCACCGCCATGCAGAAACACCTGATCGTGGTCGCGCATCCGGTGGAAGACAGCTTCACCATGAGCGTGACGCGCGCCTACCTTGGAGAGCTGGTCCGCATGGGCCATGACGTGCGTGTGCATGACCTGTATCGCATGGGGTTCGATCCCGTGCTGTCCGCGCAGGAATTAACCGAGCAAAGCGACGCGCACATTCGGATGGCCGACGTCGTGATCGCGCAGAAAGACGTGCTCGCGGCGGATGTCGTGACCGTCATCTATCCGCTCTGGTGGATGGCGATGCCCGCCATGATGAAAGGCTATGTCGACCGGGTATTCAGCCGCGGCTTCGCGTACGAGACGCAGCCGGACGGCGTGCACGGCTTGCTGGCGGGTCGCCGCGCCGTCGTGGTGACCGTTTCGGCGGCGCCGCTGGCCTCGTTCGTGGAGGACGGCCGTTGGCAGGCGATGCAACTGCTGCAGGACACGCACGTTTTCCGCGCATCCGGCTTCAATCTGATCGGGCACCTGCATTTCGACGAGATCGGCCCGGCGATGGCTGCCCCTACGGCCTCCGCCAACCTCGCGCGAGTGCGTGATTTTGTACGCGGTCACTTCGCATCGGTGCCCGCGACGTGAATCCTGAGCGCAACAGATTCGCGGCGGGTCGCGATCAGGCCATCCTGCGAGCTACGCGGCCAGGGCGTGGTTCCAAACATCCTTGGAGGGAACATGAAAGCACTGGTCTACAACGGTCCGGGCAAATTTGCGGTCGAATCGCGGCCGATGCCCGCCTTGCAGGGCCCCGGCGATGCAATCGTCAAGCTGTCGAAA